>JAFEFD010000486.1 GCA_018240765.1 Pseudomonadota bacterium
GGCGCGCCGAAATTTCCGCATTGCACGGAAATGGAATTGCTGCTGGACCTCGGCAAGCCGGAACAGGTTGAATTCACCCTCGCACGCATGGCCGATGGCGGCATCCACGACCAGCTCGGCGGCGGCTTTGCGCGCTACAGCGTGGACGAGCGCTGGGAAATCCCGCATTTCGAGAAGATGCTGTACGACAACGCGCAGTTGCTGCCGCTTTTTGCGGCGCGCGATTCGGCCGTCGCGCACGGCATCATCGCCTGGTTGCTGCGCGAGATGACGGCTCCGTCCGGGGGATTTTACGCCGCGCTGGATGCCGATTCCGAACACGAGGAAGGCAGGTTCTACGTCTGGCAGCGCGACGAAGTTCGCACCCTGCTCGACGCCGATGAATTTGCCATCGCCGCGCCGCACTGGGGTTTGGATCGTCCGCCGAATTTCGAAGGCAAGGCGTGGAATCCGATTGTCGCGGTTGCACTAAACGGTGTCGCGCAATCGCTCGGGATCACGCAGCATGAAGCGGCGACGCGCCTCGCACGGGCGCGCGCGAAACTTTTTGCCGCTCGTGCGCAACGCGTGCGTCCCGGACTCGACGACAAGATTTTGACTTCGTGGAACGCGCTCATGATCGCAGGCATCGCGCGTACGGCGCGCGCGCTCGATGCGCCGCCCCTGCTCGGCCTGGCCGAAAACGCGCTGGACAATTTATACAATGCTGCGTGGCGCGACGGTCGCCTGTACGCGAAGTTCGGCGCCGATGCGCAACGCTTTCCCGGCTATCTGGACGACTACGCGCTCACGCTCGACGCATTGATCGACATGTTGCAATGCCGCTGGTCCGAGCGCGACATCGCCTGGGCCATCGTGCTCGCGGAAAGTCTGCTCGAACGCTTTGAGGACGGCGAACATGGCGGATTCTTTTTCACCGCGCACGATCACGAGCGGCTGATCAAGCGCCCGAAACCCTTTACCGATGAGGCCCTGCCCTCCGGCAACGGCGTCGCGGCTCGTGCTCTGCTGCGCCTCGGGCACTTGCTGGGCGAGACGCGCTATCTCGACGCCGCCGTACGCACGCTGCGTGCCGCATTTTCCACCATGCAGCAAATGCCTGCCGCTTGCTGCGCCACGCTGCGCGCGCTGAACGATTTCCTGCATCCGCGCACGCACGTCGTCGTGCGCTTTGGCGACGCGGCGGAAGAAACCGCGTGGCGCACGGCGCTTGCGCAAGCGGATTCGCGTCGCGTCGATGCGTATTTCGTTCCGCGGGATGCCGGCAAACTGCCAGGCATCCTCGCTGCGCAGACATACGCTGCGGGCGGACTCGCCTGGGTTTGCCGCGGCACGCAATGCCTGGCGCCGGCATCGACGCCAAAGCAGGCGCTCGAACGCATTCTGCCCGGCTAGAGCACCACCGGCCGATCCGGCAACTCGTTCGCCCTGGCCGAGCCATCGGCGGGAAAATGCTTCGCGAGAATATCGGCGACTGCGCGCACGCCATCGACGGCGCCGCGCTCGAACTCGCCCGCGGCGAAACGCTGCTGCATCTGTGCACAAATGGATTTCCACTCGGCCTCGTCGACTTTCGCCGCGATGCCACGATCGGCAAGAATTTCGATGGCGTGGTCGGCGAGCAGCACGTAAATCAGCACGCCGCTGTTGTGGTGCGTATCCCACACGCGCAGGTGCGCGAACACCTCGTGCGCGCGATCGCGCGCGCTGCGCCCGCGCGCGAGATCGCGCAACGGCAGCGCGCCTTCGACGGCGAACATGACCTGGCCGGAATGGCGCTTCTCGCCATCCGCAACGGCATGCTGGATCGCATCGAGCGTGCGCGCGGGAAACTGCCGGCGCGCGCTGCCTTCGGCAAAGGTGTGGCGGAGAATACGCGTCGCGCCCATGTCACCAACTCCCCGAGGCACCGCCGCCGGAAAACCCGCCGGACGAGCCGCCGCTGAATCCGCCACCGAACCCGCCGCCGGAACTTCCGCTGCTCCAGCCGCCGCCGCTCCAACCGCCGAAGCCGCCGCCGCCGGCAAACCCGCCGCCGCTGCCGCCGAGCCAGCCGAGCAGCAGTCCGAGTACGCCCGCGCCGATGGCGAATCCGGCAATGCCGGTCAGCAGCCACGCCACGCCGCCGCAAACCGCACCGATCAAGCCGGCGCGCGGCGCAGACGGCAGGCGCCCGAGGAAGGCGCGCAACCACAATGCGGCGAAGATCAGCGGGAACAGGAAATTGAGCGCGTCGCCATTGGATTGCCCGTGGCGGTTATCGGTAAGCGGCGGCGGCAGCGGTTCGCCGTCGATGAGTTTGGTCAGGGCGCCGAGCGCGTCGGTGATGCCGCCGTTGAAATCGCCGGCGCGGAATTTCGGCGTGATGTATTCGCGGATGATGCGGTCGGCGGCGGCATCGGGAATCGCGCCCTCAAGATCCCGCCCGACCTCGATGCGCACGCGATGATCGTTCTTGGCGACGATCAGCAGCACGCCATCCTGCGCCTGCTTGTCCGTGCGCGACAATTTCCAGGCATCGGTGACGCGAATGCTGTATTGGGCGATGTCTTCGGGCTGCGTGGTCGGCAGGATCAGGATCGCCACGCGCGAGCCCTTGCGCTGCTCCAGCGCCTGCAATTGTTGCGTCAGCGCCTGCACCTGTTGCGATGTCAGCGTATTCGTCAGATCGGTGACACGCGCGCCGAACGCGGGGATCGGCTGCAGGCCGTTATCGGCCGCCCACGCGATGCCCAGCGTCAGCGCGACGACCGCGAGGATCGCCGCGAATGTGCGCGCCACGCGCATCGTTCAGTTCTGCGGTTGCGCGGGTGGCTGTGCCGGCGGCGCTGCGGGCTTGTTGAAATCCACCGTCGGCGCGACGGAAATCTGCTTCTCGTTTTCCACCGTGAAGTTCGCTTTCGTCGAGTAGCCGAACAACTTGGCGGTGAGATTCTGCGGGAAGCTTCGTACCAGCACGTTGAAATCCTGCACCGCAGTGATATAGCGATTGCGCGCCACGGCGATGCGGTTCTCAGTGCCTTCGAGCTGGGCCTGCAGGGTCTGGAACAGGGAATCGGCCTTGAGGTTCGGATAGTTTTCCGACACCGCCATCAGCCGCGACAGCGCGCCGGACAGCTCGCCCTGTGCCTGCTGGAATGCCTTCATCTTGGCCTCGTCGTTGAGGTCGTCGGTGGTCAGCGTGATCTTGCCGACCTGGGCGCGCGCGTTGGTCACCGCTTCGAGCGTGGACTGCTCGTGTTCGGCGTAGCCTTTCACCGTGTTGACCAGGTTCGGCACGAGATCGGCGCGGCGCTGGTACTGGTTGACCACCTCGGACCACGCGGCCTTGACCGCTTCGTCCTTGGACTGGATCGCGTTGTAGCCGCAGCCGGCCAGCATGAAAGCGGCGAGCACGAGAATTACGAGTCGTTGCAGGCGCATGGTGTTCCTCCGGTTAACGGGACGGGATTCATCATAGCGTTTCGCGGGCGGTGTCGCCTTCGCGTTGCTTGAGGTACTTCTTCTTCTGGCGCTTGA
>JAFEFD010000487.1 GCA_018240765.1 Pseudomonadota bacterium
CAGCGCGCGGTATCAGCGGGAACATTTTCGAAATCAAAGGTCGCCACGTCGATGCGCGCGGCGAATCTCTCGAGCGCGGAGAAATCGCGCCAGTCGGCCACCAGCAATGGTGCGACCTGGCCGGCACAGGCGTCGGCCACGCTGTCGACGGCGAGGAAGCGCACGCCCAGCGGCGCGCCGGCCAGCGCGAGCATGCGCGCGAGTTGGCCACCGCCCAGGATGCCGATCGTGCTCATCGTCGAATCGTCACTGCCGCGGATCGGGATTCTGCAGGACCTGCGCGGTCTGCTCGGCGCGGAACGCGTCGAGGCGCCGTGCGACGTCCGCGTCTTCCGCGGCGAGCAGGGCGGCGGCGAACAGCGCCGCATTCGTCGCGCCGGCCTTGCCGATCGCGAACGTGGCCACGGGAATCCCGGCCGGCATCTGCACGATCGAGAGCAGCGAATCCATGCCGCTGAGCGCCTGCGATTGCACCGGTACGCCGAGCACCGGAACGCGGGTTTTCGCCGCCAGCATGCCGGGCAGGTGCGCCGCGCCGCCGGCGCCGGCAATGATCGCGCGCAGTCCGCGTGCTTGTGACGAGTTTGCGTAATCGAACAGCAGGTCGGGCGTGCGGTGCGCGGACACCACGCGCACCTCGTGCGCGATGCCGAGTCGATCGAGTGTTTCGGCGGCGTGTTGCAACGTGTCCCAGTCCGAGCGCGACCCCATCACTACGCCGATGCGCGCTGGCCGTGCGTTGCCGGTGTTCATGGCCTGTGCCCCTCAAAACGGATATTCTAGGCGCAACTCGTGCATTCTCCCAAACCGATGGACAAACGATTGCTCGACATCCTGTGCTGCCCGGCGACGAAACAATCGCTGCGGCCGTTGACGCGGTCCGAGCTGGAATCGCTCAACCGTGTCATCGATGGCGGCCATGCGCGCACGGTGGCGGATACGGCGGTGACCGGCGCACTTGCCGGCGGGCTGATCACCAGCGACGGCAAGCGCGTATACCGCGTCGTCGACGAAATTCCCGTCATGCTTGCCGAGGAAGCGATAGCGGTGGCACGAATGGAAGGATTCCCGTCGCGTTGAATGCCGCTCGTCGCCGCAATGCCGCGCCTGGCGGAAAGGTCTGTATTTTGTGAGTTGTGACACACTTTTGCGCATGCCCGGATTTATCCTGCACACAGGCACACACAGGGACGCCGCCCACTTTCGCGTGGCGATACCAGCCCAATGAATTCTTCCGGCGACAACAGCAAGATTGTCGACCTGCAGCAGCGCCAGAATACGCAGGCTGCGGGCGGCGATCGCCTGGGTGAGCTGCTGCGTGCCGTGCGCGGCACCGCGCTCAAGCGCGTGCAGGGTCTGGTTGCGACGTTGTTCGAGAACATCGACGACGCATTGTTCGATCTGGCGGAGAAAGCAGAGAACAACGCTATCCAGACCCAGTATTTCGACGGCATGCGCGAGGTGCGCAAGAAACGTCAGCTGGTCGAACGCGTCTATCAGGAACAACTCGGGCGCATCTTCAACGATTTTGCCGCGGGCAAGTTGCAGGCCAACAAGCCCGAAGCGGCCAGGGCCGACGCGGAAGGCCTGTCACTGGTCGAAGACAGCGAACTGGAAGAATCCCTCGCCATCGCCAGCGCGGTGGCGAAAAACGACAGTCGCCTCGCGCGACCGCTGTACGCGATGAACCAGCGCCTGTCGGTGCTGTGTGGAGGCGCCAAGGTCGAGGATGCGACCAATCCGGTGGGCCCCGCGCAGTTGTGCCAGGGGTTCCGCATCGCCATGCGCGAGCTGGACTTGAACCTGCAGACGCAGTTGATCGTCTACAAGTTGTTCGATCGCTATGTCTTGTCCGGGCTGGACGCCTTGTATGAGGAAATCGGCGCGCAGTTGATCCAGGCCGGTGTGCTGCCGCAGATCCGGCACGTCGTCACTGGCGCCGCGCCGCGCGGTCCGCGTCCAGCCATGGCTCAATCGGCGGGAGTGCCGCCTGCGGCGGAAGGCGAGGCACCCGCGGAAGCCGGTCATGCGCCGTATGCCGCGCAGTACGATCCGATGGCCGCCCAACTTCAGGTCGAGTTGTACAACACCGTGCGCGGTCTTCTTGCAAGCCGCCGCGCGACGCAGACGGCGGGCGAGGCTGCCGGCGGCGATTACACGCCGGGGATGGGAGTCGCGGTCCCGTACATTGCGCCGACCGACCTGCTGTCGGCATTGACCTTGCTGCAAAACCAGGCATGGGCGGCGCAAAGCAGCGCAAACACCGCCGCCGATGCCGCGCAGGCCGTGCAACAGATCAAGCAGGAACTGCTCGACCAGGCCGGCAAACTGCACGGCAGCGACCATGCGCATGTCGCCGGCGCCGACGAAGACACCATCGACCTGGTCGGCATGCTGTTCGAATACATCCTGCAGGATCGCAACCTGCCGCCGCAGATGCAGGCCTTGCTCGGACGCCTGCAGATTCCATTCCTCAAGGCCGCGATCCTCGACAAGCATCTGTTCGCGCAGAAATCGCACCCGGCGCGGCAACTGCTCGACACCATGGCCCAGGCGAGCATGGGCTGGTCCGAGGAATCGGACAAGGACCACCGCCTGTACGACAAGGTCAAGCAGACGGTGGAGAGCCTGCTCAAGGAATTCGACGACGACCTGTCGATCTTCGAAAAGGAGCGCGTCGATTTCGAGACCTTTCTGGACGCCAACCGCAAGCGCGCGGACCTGGCCGAACAACGCGCGGCGGAGGCCACTCGCGGCCGCGAGAAATTGCACTCGGCGCGGCGCATCTCCGCGCGCGAGATCCTGCAGCGCGTCGAAAACCGGCAATTGCCGGAGATCGTCCGCACCGTGCTCACGCGGCCATGGGCGAATTACCTGGTACTCACCTTGCTGCGCCAGGGCGAGGATTCCGGAGAATGGCGGCAAGCGCTGCGCTTCGCCGATGAATTCGTGTGGAGCGCGCAGCCCAAGGCCAGCGATGCCGATCGCATGCGTTTGAAGGGTATCCTGCCGGCGCTGGAAAAATCCCTGCGCCACGGCCTGGCCACGGTTGCCTACCACGAGAACGACGTGCGCCAGTTGATGCACGAGCTCAACGCGTTCTACACCAACCTGCTCAACGGCGATTCTCCCGTGGCCGCCGAAGTCGCGACGGTCCAGGAGGAAGCGGCACCGGGATTCGAAATCGTCGGTACCGCCACGGCGACTGCGGCCGCAATCGACAGTCCGGTCGAGGAAGAAATAGTCCTGCGTGCCGAGGCCGGGTCGGCGCCGCCGGATCTTGGCGAAGAAGACGAACACCTGCGCCAGGTCAAGGCCATGAAGGTCGGGACATGGGTTGAATTCACCGGAGCCGATGGCGGCAAGGAACGCGCGAAACTGTCGTGGATCAGCCCGATCAGTTCCAAATACCTATTCGTCAATCGCAAGGGTCTGAAGGTCGCCGACAAGACCGTGCAGGCGCTGGCGGTCGAAATCCGTCGTGGCGATGCGGCGATTCTGGAAGAAGTGCCGCTGTTCGACCGTGCGCTTGACGCCATCGTCGAGCGCCTGAAGGCCGCGCACGCCAGGCCGGAAACGCCGCCGGCGTGAGGATGGGTGAACCGATGCCGCAGCCACCCGATCCGGTGGTGGTGCTTGCCGATGTGCGCCGTGCGCTGGCGGAGGATTTCGGCACAGGCGATGCCACGGCCGATCTGCTGGCCGCCGACGCGCAAGCGCAGGCGCGTGTGATCGTGCGCGAAGCCGCGCTGATCTGCGGTGGAGCATGGTTCGAGGCGTGTTTCCGCGAACGCGACAGTGAAGTCCGCGTCGACTGGCAGGTGCACGAAGGCGGTCGCGTCGCTGCGGACGACGTCATCTGCGATTTGCGCGGCAACGCGCGCGCGCTGGTCGGCGCCGAGCGCAGCGCGTTGAATTTCTTGCAGACATTATCCGGCACGGCGACCGTTTCCGCGCAATACGCCGACGCCGTTCGCGGTACGCGCGCGACGATCCTCGATACACGCAAGACCGTGCCCGGCCTGCGCCTCGCGCAGAAATACGCGGTGCGCTGCGGCGGCGCGTCGAATCACCGCATCGGCCTGTTCGACGCCATCCTGATCAAGGAAAACCACATCGCGGCGGCCGGTTCGCTTGGCGCCGCAGTGCGCGCGGCGCGCGCGCGGCACCCGCGGCTACTGCTGGAAGTGGAAGTCGAGAATTTCGGCGAACTCGAAGCGGCACTCGCGAGCGGCGTCGATCGCATCATGCTCGACGAATTCTCGCTCGACGACATTCGCCGTGCCGTCGCGCGCGTCGCCGGGCGCGTGCCGCTGGAAGTTTCGGGAAGCGTGAGCCTGGATCGCGTGCGTGCACTGGCGGAAACGGGCGTCGACTATATTTCGGTCGGCGCCCTCACGAAACACGTGAGGGCGATCGATTTTTCCATGCGCATCACGCTGTAGCGTTATTTCATCTGGCTGGCCGCGAACTCCCAGTTCGCCAGGTTCCAGAATGCTTCGACGTATTTCGGCCGCGCGTTGCGGTAGTCGATGTAGTAGGCGTGTTCCCATACATCGCAGGTGAGCAACGGGCGATCGGCACCGGTAATCGGCGTTGCTGCGTTCGACGTGCTGACGATGCCGAGCGAGCCATCGGCGCGCTGCACCAGCCAGGCCCAGCCAGAACCGAACGTACCGGCCGCGAGCTTGCTGAATTCGTCCTTGAACTGGGCGAATCCGCCGAACGCCTTCTTGATCGCGTCGGCCAGCTTGCCGGACGGCTCGCCGCCGCCCTTCGGCAACAGGCTGTTCCAGTAGAACGTGTGGTTCCAGACCTGTGCGGCGTTGTTGAACATGCCGCCTTGCGCCTTGCGCACGATGGCTTCCAGATCCAGCGCCTCGAACTCGGTGCCCTTGATCAGGTTGTTGAGATTGGTCACGTAGGCCTGGTGGTGCTTGCCGTAGTGATAGTCGAGCGTTTCGGCCGAGATGTGCGGCGCCAGCGCGTCGCGCGCATAGGGCAGGGCGGGAAGTTCGATAGCCATGGGAGTCTCCTTGTTTGCAAAGTCCGACCTCCGAGTATACGCCGTGGCTGCTACAATTGGCGCCTCGGCGCGGGTGTTCCGCGCGGCTTTCCGGACATTCCATGGACACCATCGAACGCATCAAGCAGACCGTGCAATCCAATCCCATCGTGCTGTTCATGAAGGGCACGCCGCAATTCCCGATGTGCGGATTTTCCAGTCGCACTTCGCAGGCGCTCAAGGCAGTCGGTGCGGAATTCGCGTCGGTGAATGTGCTCGAAGATCCCGAAGTGCGCGCGAACCTGCCGCATTATTCCAACTGGCCGACCTTCCCGCAGTTGTTCATCAACGGCGAACTGATCGGCGGCTGCGACATCACGCTCGAACTGTACGAAAGCGGTGAGCTCGAGCGCATGGTCAAGGAAGCGAAGAAGGCCTGACCCGCGCATGTCAGCAGCAAGCAGCGCGCGGCTGCCGGCAGACTGGCAGGTGCCGCCCGCGTATTTGCGCGATCGCGTCGTACTCATCACCGGCGCGGCTGGCGGTTTGGGTCGCGCCAGCGCGCTGGCGTGTGCGCGCGCGGGGGCGAACGTGGTCCTGCTCGGCCGGCGCATTGCGCGGCTGGAAAAGGTCTACGACGAAATCCAGTCGCTGAAGCTCGCGCGGCCGGCGATCTATCCGCTGGATCTGACCGGCGCAACGCCGCGCGATTACGCGGAACTCGCCGCGACGATCGAACGCGAGTATGGGCGGCTGGACGGCATCGTCCACGCAGCCGCGCATTTCGAGACCCTGCAACCGGCCAGCGACATCGAGGCCGAGGCATGGTTACGTGGCCTGCACGTGAATATATCTGCGCCGTTCCTGCTCACACAGGCCTGCCTGCCGCTGTTGCGCCAGTCGGCACAGGCTGGCGTGGTGTTCGTGCTCGATGATCCCGATCGGGTGCGGCGCGCGTATTGGGGCGCCTACGGCGTGGCCAAGCACGCGCTGGCGGGCCTGGTTTCGATCCTGCGCGACGAGTGGGAATCCACGCCTGTGCGCGCGCATGCGTTGCTGCCCGCGCCGATGCGCACGAAGTTGCGCCATGCGGCGTATTTCGGCGAGGACGCCGCCACCATCGCATTGCCGGATGCGACGGCGGATGCCGTGGTCTACCTGCTCGGCGCCGATGCCATACAGGTCGCGGGTACGCTCGATTTGCGCTGAGTGCGTTGTGGTATAAACGCCGCTGTCCGATGACGGGGATTGCAACGTGGAGCATGGCCTGAGCACGCTGTCGGCGGGCGTCCTGCTGTTTCTGATCCTGGACCCGCTCGGCAACATTCCTTTGTTCCTGAGCCTGCTCAAGAACGTGGCGCCAGAGCGGCGGCGTCGCGTTTTGGTGCGCGAGCTGTTGATTGCGCTGGCTGTGCTGTTTGCGTTTCTGTTTGGCGGCAGCTACGTCCTTGCTGCGCTGCAGTTGCGCCCCGAGTCGGTCAGCATCGCCGGCGGCATCGTGTTGTTCCTGATCGGCGTGAAGATGATCTTCCCGCCGCGCGAAGGTGGCATTTTCGGCGGCGCCACCGGCACCGAGCCGTTCATCGTACCGATGGCCATTCCCGGCGTAGCCGGGCCTTCGGCAATGGCGGCGCTCATGCTGCTGACCAATTCCAACCCGGGCCGGGCCGCAGACTGGAGCATCGCCTTGTTCTGCGCATGGCTGGCGACCGCCTTGATCCTGCTTTCATCCACATACCTTTTCCGCTGGCTCGGCGCCAGCGTGCTCACGGCTCTGGAGCGACTGACCGGCATGTTGCTGGTCGCGCTATCGGTACAGATGTTCCTCGATGGCGTGGTCATCTATCTTGGCAAGCATTGATCTGGCGCAACCCGCCTGTCATATGGGCGGGTTATTTTGCTGCCCGGGGTACGCTTCCGATATTTTTTGTTAAACTGCGCTTAAATCATCGTTCGGGAGTTTCTGCCGGCGCATGGTTTTGCAAAGTCGGCGGGTGTGGTTTGCCGGTCTTGGCGCCGAGTCAAATCGTGTTGTTTTCATGGTCGAACAGCAGGTCAAGGGGTTGCTCAGATGAAAAAGTCTCTCGGGGTACAAGTTCTTTTCTGGCTGCTGGCAAGCTTGCTGGCAATGACAAGCGCCATGGCGCAGACCACTTCGTCGGGTCTGTCCGGCCGCGTCAGTGACGCTGCGGGCAAACCGGTCGCGGGTGCCACGGTGCGCATCGTGCACGTGCCTTCCGGCACGGCCTCGGTGACGACCACCGACGCCAATGGCCGCTACATCGCGCAGGGTTTGCGCGTCGGCGGTCCGTACCACGTCGAAGCAACCGGCAATGGCATCAAGCAAATCGATGCCGACAACATCTATATCGAACTCGGCCAGGTTGCCACGGCCAATCTGTCCGCTGCTTCTGCGGCGGCCACCGAACTTGCCGGGGTGACGGTCAGCGCTTCCGCGCTGGACGCACAGTTCAATGCGGACAACAAGGGCCTGGGCACCAGTGTCAGCGGCCGTGCGCTTGAAACTGCGGTCAGCGGCAACCGCTCGCTGGACGACATCGCCCGCCTCGATCCGCGCATCACGGTCACCGACCAGAATGACGGCTCGATCTCGCTGGCCGGCCAGAACAACCGCTACAACAACATCAGCGTCGATGGCCTGTCCGTGACCGATCCGTTCGGGCTCAACGCGAACGGCCTGGGCTTCACCGGTTCGCCGATCTCGCCCGACACCATCGCCGCCTATGAAATCAAGGCCACCGATTACGACACCGCGTTCGACTCCGTCGGCGCGAACATCAACGCCGTCACCAAGTCGGGCACGAACGAGTTCCATGGGTCGGTGTACACCGCGTACACCGACGGCAGCGACATGATCGGCGAGAGCCGTAGTGGCGCCAGCTACACGGGCTTCGACCAGAACAAGACCTACGGATTCACTCTCGGCGGGCCTATCATCAAGGACAAGCTGTTCTTCTTCCTTGGCTACGAAGACCAGAAAGTCACCGGCATACAGGGCGTTGGCACCGACGCCGTCAGCAGTGGCGGCCTTTCCCAGGCCCAGGTGGACGCAGTCGCGCAGGCGTTCAAGACCATCGGCATCGATCCTGGTACCAATGGTGGCGGTGGCGCCGGCCTGACCCAGGAAGACAAGCGCACCTTGGCCAAGGTGGACTGGAACATCAATGACAGCCAGCGCGCCAGCTTTACCTATCAACGCACCGAGGAGACGAAGCCGACCCCGTACTCTGCGTACGTGAAGCCGACCAGCGTCATCCTGTCCAGCGACTTCTATACCGTTTCCAGCAAGACCGACAATTATTCCTTCCAGTTGTTCAGTGACTGGACCGACACGTTCAGCACCGAGTTCAAGCTCGGCTACCAGAAGTTCGACAATACCAATGGCGCGGCCAAGAACCAGCCAGAGGTTTATGCCTGCTTCACCCCTTCGGCGTCCAACTGCCCGAACTACGCCGGCAGCATTCCGAGCACCGTCGACTGGGTCATCGCGGGCGAAGATCGCTACCGCCACGAGAACTCGATCGCCAGCAAGCGCCTGAACGGCACCTTCGCCGGTACCTGGCACTTGGGCGACCATGTGGTCAAGGTCGGTTTCGACTATTTAAGCAACAAGACGGCCGACGTATTCGGCCAGTTGCTGCATGGCTCCTACGGGTTCTACGACAAGAACGGCAACGGCACGCCGGCGGACGAGATCGCCGCAGGCAACTACGGCACCTATGTCGTGAATGTCCTGCCGATCGGCGTCACCCTGGCCGACAGCGCCGGTACCTGGAAGTACACCCAGATCAGTCCGTTCCTGCAGGATACGTGGCAGGCGACTGACCGGTTCTCGCTCACCTATGGTCTGCGCGTCGACATGCCAAATGCCGACCATGCACCGCCGGTGGCGATCGACCCGGCGACCGGCCAAAGCTATTGGCAGGAGCGCTTCGGCTACGCGCCCAACACCACGCTGGGCAGCAATAATCTCGTAGTCGAGCCGCGCGTGGCCTTCAACTACAACTTCGACACCGCGCTTCGGATGCAGCTGCACGGCGGCGTTGGCCTGTTCCAGAGCACTCCGCCCACCGTGTGGTTGTCCAACCCGTACATCAACAACGGCGTGGTTGGTGCGAAGCAGTTCCGCAGCACGGATCCGAGCGCTTATCCGTTCAGCCCGGATCCCAACAACCAGAACAGCCCGGGTCCGGTTGCACCCGGCATTTGCACCGCCAATGCAAACTGCCAGATCGACACGCTGGACCCGAACTTCAAGCTGCCGACGTCGCTGAAATTCAACCTGGCCTACGATTCCGAATTGCCGTGGTGGGGCCTGGTGGGTTCGGCCGAGTACATGTTCATCAAGGCGCAGGACGCCATCGCGTATATCGCTCCGAACATCGGTGTGCCGAACGGCACGTTGCCGGACGGTCGCCTCTCGTACTGGAAGAACACCAGCACCGGTTCCGGCGCCAACAACGGATCCTTCCCGGAAATCTACTATCGTTCGACCGAACTGACCAACACCAGTCAGGGCATGAGCAATTCGCTGACCCTGGCGCTGAGCAAGCCGTGGGATAACGGTTTGAGCGGCACCATCAGCGCCACGTTCACGCATGCCACCGACGTCAACCCGGGCACCAGTTCGCAGGCGTGGTCGAACTTCAACTACAACGCACGCATCAACCCGAACGACATCAATGCGGCGAATTCGCGCTTCAACATCCCGTTGTCGTTCAAGGCTGCGTTGAACTGGGAACATGCCTTCTTCGGCGACAACAGGACGACGGCGTCGTTGTTCTACAGCGGCCACAGCGGCCTGCCCTACAGCTGGATATTTGGCAGCGACGTCAATGGCGACACCTTGTCCAACGACGACCTGGCGTATATCCCGTTGAAGAACGATCCGTTGGTGAGCTACGGCAGCGCTACCCAGGCGCAGATCGACGCGTTCAATTCCTACATCGACAACAACTCGTACCTGAACAAGCACCGTGGCCAGATCGCCGGTCGCAATGCCTCGAACTCGCCGTGGGTGAACCAGCTCGACCTGGGCCTGCAGCAGGAACTACCGGGCTTCTTCGGCACGGACAAGTTCGTCGTGCGCATGGACATCTACAACTTCCTGAACCTGCTCAACAAGAAGTGGGGAGACGTGGACAACGCCGGTTTCTTCGGCACGCGTTACCTGGTGCCCGGCGCGAAAATCGCCAATGGCCAGTACGTCTACGACCTGAGCAAGCCGCCGCAGGCCTACACCTTGTACGACAGCTACCAGAATCCGTCGCGCGTGGTTTCGCGCTGGCAGATCCTGCTGACCTTGCGCTACAAGTTCTGATCCGGGCTTCATCCGCAGCACAAGATCGGCGCCCCGCAAGGGCGCCGATTTTTTTTTTTGCGATACACTTCACCCATGGACAAGAAGACAACCACAGCGAAACTTCCCACCGTCAACGCACGCATCGCACCGGTCGCGGGCATGGACGTGCTTTCCCGCAACGAGGTCACGCGCCTGCGCGACGCCAGCAAGGGCGGCCTCAATGCCCTGCTGCGGCGCTGCGCACTGGCCGTGCTGACTTCCGGCAGCGAAAACGACAATGCGCTCGGTATTTTCGAAAGCTATCCCGATTTCGACATCCAGGTCCTGCAGCAGGATCGCGGCATCAAGCTGGAGCTGAAAAACGCGCCGGCCAGCGCCTTTGTCGACGGTCACATCATCCGCGGCATCCACGAACTGCTGTTTGCGGTAGTGCGAGACATCGTCTACGTCGCCAACCAGATCCAGGCAGGGCGCTTCGAACTCGGCGATTCGCACGGCATCACCCACGCGGTGTTCGAGATCCTGCGCAATGCGCGCGTGCTCAAGCCGAACCAGGAGCCGAACCTGGCGGTGTGCTGGGGCGGGCATTCGATCTCGCGCACCGAATACGACTACACGAAGAAGGTGGGCTACGAACTCGGCCTGCGTGGATTCGACATCTGCACCGGCTGCGGACCTGGCGCGATGAAGGGCCCGATGAAGGGCGCGACCATCGCGCACGCGAAGCAGCGCCTGCGTGGGCGTCGCTACATCGGTATTACCGAGCCCGGGATTATCGCGGCCGAATCGCCGAACGCGATCGTCAACAACCTCGTGATCATGCCGGACATCGAAAAACGCCTGGAAGCCTTCGTGCGCACCGGCCACGGCATCATCGTGTTCCCCGGTGGCGTCGGCACGGCCGAGGAGATCCTGTACCTGCTCGGCATCCTGCTGCATCCGGCCAACGCCGGCGTGCCATTCCCGCTGGTGTTCTCCGGCCCGCGCGAGTCGGCGGCATATTTCGAGCGGATCGACGCGTTTCTCAAGCTCGTCCTGGGCGAAGCCATTGCCGAGCACTACCACATTGTCGTCGGCAATCCGGAGGAAACCTCGCGCCGCATGGCCGAAGGGGTGGAAAAGGTCCGCCTGTATCGCCTCGACAACAAGGATGCATTTTTCTTCAACTGGGCGCTGACCATCGAGCACGCGTTCCAGCAGCCGTTCCGGCCGACGCATGCGAACATGGCAGGGCTCAACCTGCACCGTGACCAGCCCAGGCACCTGCTCGCCGCCGATCTGCGCCGCGCGTTTTCCGGCATCGTCGCCGGCAACGTCAAGGAAGACGGCCTGCGCGAGATAGCCGCGAATGGCCCGTTCGTGATCGACGGTGATCCGGAAATCATGCGCGCGCTGGATGCGTTGCTGACCAGTTTCGTCGAGCAGCAGCGCATGAAATTGCCCGGGACGGCCTACGTGCCGTGCTACCGCGTCAAGACCTGAGCTTGGCCGTTGCGGCTGCAGTTGGCCGCAACGACCCGATGTCCGACTTCAGCCGTAACGCGCCTGGCGCACGCTGTCGCGGTTGTGGTTGGTGATCTTTTCCTTGTGCTTCTTGATCTGGCGATCGAGCTTGTCGGCCAGCGCATCGATGGCCGCGTACAGGTCTGTTGCCTGCGCATCGGCATGGATGATCTTGCTGTTCGCGCAATGCAGCGTGGCTTCGGCCTTTTGCAGCAGCTTTTCCACGCTCAAGGTGACGGTGACGTCGTGCAGATGGTCGAAATGGCGGACGATGCGCTCGAGCTTGGCGGTCGCGTAATCGCGCAAGGCGGGAGTGACGACAACCTGATGACCACTGACAGTAATCTGCATAACTACCTCCAGAACGATTGGGATGACATCCCGCTTGCGGCGGGATAACAATTCAGACCCGTGAACTCTGACGGGGTTCCACGCCTCCTTCAGCCGAGCCGGCTGCGTTCGTTGGATGATGGGATGTTCAGAGCCTCGCGATACTTGGCCACGGTGCGGCGCGCCACTTCGATGCCACGGCGGTTGAGTTCTACGGTCAAGGTCTGGTCGGACAGCGGGCGCTCCTTTTTTTCTTCGTCGATCAGCTTGCGGATCATTGCCTGGATTGCGGTAGCCGATGCGGCGCCGCCATCCACGGTCGAGACGCCCGAGGAAAAGAAATACTTGAACTCGAATGTGCCGCGCGGCGTGTGCAGGAACTTGCGCGTCGTCACGCGCGATACCGTGGATTCATGCATGCCGATTTCCTCGGCGATCTCGCGCAGCACCAGTGGCCGCATCGCCTCGGGGCCGAATTCGAGAAACGCGCTTTGCGCGCGCACGATCGCGCCGGCCACCTTGAGCACGGTGTCGGCGCGCGTTTCCAGGCTCTTGATCAGCCAGCGCGCTTCCTGCAATTGGCCGCGCAAGTAGGACGCGTCATCGCGCCGCGCGCGCGCGATCAGCGCGGCGTATTGCTGGTTGATCGCCAGTTTCGGCTGGCAGTTGGGGCTCAGGCTCACGCTCCAGCGGCCGTTGTGCTTGATCGCGTAGGCGTCGGGTGCGACGTATTCGGTCTTGCCCGCGCCGATCTGCGCGCCCGGTTTGGGATCCAGCGAACGGATCAGCGCGATCGCGGCGTCCAGCGCTTGCGCGTCGGCATGCAATTGCCGGCACAGGCGTGCGCGATCATTGCGCGCGAGCGCTTCCAGGTGCTCGGCGGCAAGAGCCTTGGCTACGCTGCAGCCCGGCGTTTCCGGGGCGCAGGCGTCCAGTTGCACGCGCAGGCATTCGCTCAAGGTTCGGCTGCCGACGCCGAGCGGGTCGAACTGCTGGATGCGATGGCGGACCGCTTCGATTTCCTCGTCGGTCACGCGGAACAGGCCGGCCAGGTTGGATTGCAATATCTCGTTGGGTTCCTGCAGGTAACCATCATCGTCGATCGCCTCGATCAGGGTCACGCCGATGGCACGATCCCGCGGCGACATCGAGGTGAGGTTGAGTTGCCACAGCAAATGATCGCGCAGGTCTTCCGGTTCGCTGTCCTGTGCCTCGAATCCGTCGGCATCATCCGGCGCGGGTGCGCCGTAATCGGCGCGCTCGAGCTCGAAATCCATTGGCTCGTCGTAGGCAGGTTCATCGGTCGCTGTCGACGCTGTCTCGCCGTCGTGCGCCTGATCGCTGGAAGCTTCGCCGTCGAGCGATGAATCCGCTTCGCCGTCGCCGCCATCGGACTCGGCCAGTTCGAGCAGCGGATTGGATTCGAGCGCCTCGCGCAATTCCATCTCCAGCTCGACACTGGACAACTGCAACAGCCGGATCGCCTGCTGCAGCTGCGGCGTCAGCGCCAGTTGCTGGTTGATTCTGATCTGTAACGCGGGCTTCACTGCGGATTTCCTGGCCGACGAAAACCGCCCTGTACGGCGAGGATAGCGCCGTT
>JAFEFD010000488.1 GCA_018240765.1 Pseudomonadota bacterium
ACGATCAGTTCGCCCCAGTACAGCACGGCCGGGCCGACCGCCGGACCCCAGGTCGCGAGCAGCCAGCGGTTCGCGGGCAGGTTCAGCGCGAGGTTCACGTTCGCCGCCGGCATGCCGAGTGCGACGGACTGTGTCTGCGTCAACATGCCCAGCGCCGCATCGGTGCGGAAGCGGATCTCGAACCGATGCGTGCCCGGCGTCAGCGGCAGGGTCAATTTTCCGTCCTGCGCGCGCAAGTTCAACGGCGCGTTGTCGCGCGTCACCCCGAGCATCTGCGCGTTGGCCGGCAAGGCGATGACCTGGTCGCCGCCCTGGCTTGCGCGCAAGGTCAGTTGCAGCGTGTGGGTGGCTGCATGCTGGCCGGCATCGCTGCCCAGGCTGGCTGCATCGATCGCGCGTTGCGCTCCTTCGAGTGCTGCCGGTCGTGTCACCGTCAACGTCAGGGTTTCGCCGGGCAGCGGATGGAACTCGAAATTGCGGTAGTCGTTGGCGTCGTCGCCTGGCGCCAGATCGACGCCGGGCACGCCCGAGAACTCCACATGCCAGGTCGGACTGACCACCACCCGCCAGACTTCAGCGCGATCGGACAAGGCCGGCGCAGTGAGCGTCAATGCGTCGCCCTTGTCGATGCTGCCGTTCCATGAAGCCTCATCCGCGCCATCGGCGATGGCGGCTTCGACAGCGCCATCCTTCACCACGATGCCGCCGGTGGACACATGCTCGCCCTTGAGCAGCGGCACGGCGACGGTAAATCCGCCCGCTTGCGGCGCCAGGCGCCGGACATGCGTCGTCGCCGTCCAGTCAAGGCCGAGATTGATGCGACGCGTCACCTCCACATACGGCGGAAACTGCTGCACGCCGAACGTCGGCTTCGTGCCCGTGCCCGCGTCCGCGCGCGCACGCGCGAGGGTCAGGCTGTCGGCGAGCAGGCGGTCGTCGGCCAGACCCGAGGCATTCCAGCCCTTGCCCGAAAACAACACGCGCGCCGGCTTCAGCGAAAACGCGAGCGTGGCCGTGTCGCCAGTCGCCACATAGACGAGTTGTACGCGGTGCACACCGCGCGTCAGCGCCAGCCAATCGGCGTTGTCGGAGCCGCGCGCGACGGCGTCGGTGGCCGTTCCGTCCACTTGTACACTTTTCAGCATCGTGCTGTCGCCGGCATCCGGCAACGGCAGCGCGACGCGCTCGCCGGCGTGCACTTCCAGTGCAACGCTGATGCCATCGCCATCCGCCGTCACCTGCGCTTGCGCGATATCCGCGCACTGCGGCGCGCATTTCGGTGCCTGGGTGAGGCGCTGGCGCAACTGCTGCAACAATTCCTGCGGCGGATAGCCTTGCGCCTGCGCGGACGGCGCCAGCACGAGTCCACCCAACGCGAGCAAACCTGCCCCAAGCGTCGCGCGGCGCGGAAGCGTGAAATCCGGCTTGGTGCCACGGAACAGGCGCAGGATCAGAAACGCCAGCAGCGCGACCAGCGCGATGCGTAGCGGCCGCACCAGCCACGGCGGCGCGATCAGCAGGCGCACCGATTGTGTGGCCAGCACCGGGCCGCTCCAGTTCAGCACCGCTTCGCTGCCAAGCGACCAGCTCGGCATGCCGGCGCCGGTTTGCACGACGGTGGTCTGGCTGTAGTGGTCGACCACGTCCACGCGCTTGAAACCCGATCCACTGACAACGACAGATTCCATTGCTCCGGATGCCGCTGCCTGCGGTGCCGCGCGCAGCATCGGCGCGGACACTGCCATGTCCTTGCGTTGTTCGGCGATTTTTGCTGAGGCAGGTGGTGGGGGCGTGGGAAGCGACATCGGGGCCTGCTGGGGAGCGACAACATACCCACCCGCTTCAAGTTGCGGATACAGCGCATCACGTACTTGCGTGGCGATGAAGGGCAAGGCGATCAGCACCAGCACCAGCAATGCCAATGCGCGCAGCCGTCGCGCCGCATCCGCGAGCTTTCCCGCGGGCAGAGCCTGCGCGATCAGGGCCAGCGCGATCACCGCGATCAGGCTCCACAGCGGCGCCTCGGATTCCTGATAACCGAGCACCAGGTAGGCAACTGCCGCCACTCCACCGGGCAGACCGAGCAGGCGCCACGCGAGCAGCACGAGGATGGCGCAGACGAATACGTCGAGCAACGTCCAGCCGGCGATCCAGCTTCCCATTGCGCTGTCGGCACCGGGCGCAGCGAGCAGCTTGTAGCCGAATGGCAGATGCAGGCGCGTGCTCACGCTGTCGAAAGCCTGTACCCATCCGGCGACCGGCATTGCGGAAGCGGCGGCGATGCGCAGGTTGGCGGACAGATCGACATTCGGCGTGCGCCATTCAACGCCGCTCGCATTCGCCGTCGCGCCGCGCGTGACCAGCAGATCCTCAGGGACGGATCGCGCGTTCGCGGCGCTGGCCTGCTCGAGCGTATACGGCGCTGCGGCATCCAGGCGCCAGCCATTGACCATCGTGCCGCGCACCTCGTCGTGCGCGTACCAGCCGCCGCCGGAAAAATCCAGCCACGCCTCGCGCTGCAAGTTCAGCCGATTGGCCGCATCCGGCGCGAGTCCGCGCGAGCGTTGTTCGATGTCGATTTTCGCGCCGTCGACGAGCGCGAACGCAGGATACGTTTGCCAGTCACCCGGCACCTCGGACTGGCGCGGATCGACCTGCACGGCGCCGCTTGCGGCGGTCACGCGCAGATGCGGATCGGCTGCGTAACTCCAGATTTCCTGCTTCGGCCACGGTGCGGGCGCGCTGCGTGCGGCGACCACTTTGAGCGGCGCCAGTGCGCGCGCTTGCAGCGTCAGCATCGCACTCCCGGGTTGCACCTGCACATGCAGCATGCCATCGGCATCCAGACGCGCCGGCCAATCGCCGGCGATGGACAGCGCCGTGAATCCTTCCGGCAAAACGGGGCCAAGCGTTTGTTCGCGCGCCTGTCCGGATACCGCGAGCCGGATCTGCGTGGTCAGCAACGCGGGCACGCCATCAGCGAGCAGGCGAAACACGCGCACGTCGATGTGATCGGCCTGCGGCGCCGCGGCGGCGGCGCGGCCCAAGGTCAATTCGTTGCCATCACGCTGAATCTGCGTGACCGGCTTGCCGTCAACGGACAGCGTGATCAAGCCAATAGTTTGTGGAACCGCGAGCGACTGCGGACGTTCGCGCCACGGGATCGAACCCTTGATCGCGTAATTGCCGGTCGCCAGCCACAGCGCCGGCGCGCCGCCATGTTCGAGCACCGGCTGCGCCTGTCCGTTCACCGTTACCTGCTGCGGCCAGTGCTCCGGATCGCCGGGCAGAACGACCCAGCTCGGCGCTTCCACACGCCATGTTACGGAAAACGCGGCGCCATCGGCATTCGCATCGGCATGCAGCGTGCCGGGCCATGCACACACGAAGTCGCTGGCCGCGTTCGGCACGCGCGTGGCGAGGAACGGACAGGCGCGGTAATCCAGATCGTGCATGACCCAGGCACGCCAGTCGCGCAACGGGGATGGCAGCGGTGCATCGTCCGCCACCTGCGCTTGTATACTTGTGGACAATGCAAGAAGGCAGCAGATCAGGACGGTTCCAATACGCATGCGACGCTCCCGAAGATCAAACGTGGCGAATGCAACGGCGGCGGCGCCGCGGCGGGGTCAAACAGGCCCGGCGTGCATGAGCAGGCGCCACGCCTGCTCGGCGCAGGCGAGCACGAACCCGGCAAGGAAAAACAGGTAGCTCCAGCGCAAATACGGATATTTGTGATGCGCCAGATACACGCCCAGCGAATAGATGTCGTCCGACCAGGTGGCATACGGCGAGCCGTCGCGCGCCAGCGCCTGTGCCATTTCC
>JAFEFD010000489.1 GCA_018240765.1 Pseudomonadota bacterium
TCGCGCCCTTGGCCTTGTATTTCTTCGCCACGTCCGGTGACAGCGCCACGCGGCGCTCGCCCGGCACAGACTCGCGCACAACGCCGATGGTGATTGCCATGAACCCCTCCCGTCCTGCGGCAAGATCGGTGATGCTAACCGAGCGCGGACGCAATGGCCATAGCGGGCCTTGCATATCGGCGCGATCCACGCATTGACGTGCGTCAAGGATGGCGATGGCGTATCTTTGCGAGAATACACGCCCCACCGGAAACACCCCATGACCACCATCGAAACTTACGACGACAAGGTCGTTCGTCTGTTCCTGTTCGCCTCGGCCGTCTGGGGCATCATCGGCATGCTGGTCGGCATGTACCTGGCCGCGGAACTGGCCTGGCCATTCTGGAACCTCGACATTCCGTTCCTGACCTTCAGCAAGCTGCGTCCGGATCACACGTTCGGCGTGATTTTCGCGTTCGGCGGCTCGGCCCTGATGGGCACTTGCTACTACGTCGTGCAGCGCACCGGACACACACGGCTCGCCTGGGGACGTCTGGCCGAATTCACGTTCTGGGGCTGGCAATTGATCTGCGTGCTGGCGATGGTGACGATGCCGCTGGGCATGACCCAGAGCAAGGAATACGCCGAGCCGGAATGGTGGATCGACATCTTCATCGCCGTCGTCTGGGTCAGCTTCGGCGCCGTGTTCTTCGCCACGCTCGCGCGCCGGCGCATCCGTCACATTTACGTCGCGAACTGGTACTACGGCGCCTTCATCATCGCGGTGGGTCTGCTGCACATCGTCAACAACATCGCGATTCCGGTATCGATGACGAAGTCCTATCCGGTCTATTCCGGCGCGGTCGACGCGATGGTGCAGTGGTGGTACGGCCACAACGCGGTCGCGTTTTTCCTCACCGCGGGATTCCTCGGCATGATGTACTACTTCGTGCCGCGCCAGGCCCAGCAGCCGCTGTGGAGCTACCGCTTCTCGATCGTGAATTTCTGGGCGCTGATCTCGATCTACATGTGGGCGGGCTCGCATCATTTGATGTACACCGCCCTGCCCGACTGGGTGCAATCCGTCGGCATGGCGTTCTCGCTGGTATTGCTGATGCCGAGCTGGGGCTCGGCGGCGAACGGCCTGTTCACGTTCAACGGCTCGTGGCATCGCCTGAAGGACGATCCTGCCGCGAAATTCATGGTGATGTCGCTGGTGTTCTACGCCGCTTCGACCTTCGAGGGCTCGATGATGGCGGTCAAGACCGTCAACTCGCTATCGCATTACACCGACTGGACCATCGCGCATGTGCATTCGGGTTCGCTCGGCTGGGTCGCAATGATCACGATCGGCTCCCTGTACGCAATGGCGCCGCGCGCGCTCGGGCGTCCGGCCATGTATTCGCGCAAGGGCATGGAATTGCACTTCTGGCTGCACCTGATCGGCACCTTGTTCTACGTCATCGCGATGTGGGCAGCCGGCGTGACCGAAGGCCTGATGTGGCGCGCGACCAATCCGGACGGCGCGCTGACCTATTCCTTCCTCGATTCGCTGATCGCGATCAAGCCGCTGTACATGTTCCGCTGGTTCGGCGGCGTGCTGATCTGGCTCGGCATGTGGGTAATGGCGTGGAACCTGTGGTACACCGCCGCCGACGCGCGCAAGCCGATCATCTCGCCGATTCCGGTTCCGATACCGGAGCCCGAACCCAAGCAGACGCCGGCGCCGCTGCCGGCGCAAGGTTGAGGAGCTCGCCATGGCCTACCGTCATTTCGAGTTCATCGAAAAACACGTGTGGACGCTCGGCATCCTCACCGCGATCATGGTCTCCATCGGCGGCCTCGCCGAAATCACGCCGCTGTTCATTGAAGCGAACAAGGTGCAACCAGCCGAGGGCGTCAAACCCTACGACCCGCTGCGCCTGGCCGGTCGCGACGTCTACGTGCGCGAAGGCTGTTACCTGTGCCACTCGCAGATGATCCGCGCGCTGCGCTTCGAGACCGAGCGCTACGGACACTATTCGACGGCCAGCGAATCGGTTTACGACCGCCCGTTCCAGTGGGGCAGCAAGCGCACCGGACCGGATCTCGCCCGCGTCGGCGGCAAATACTCGGATCTGTGGCAGCGCCTGCACCTGATGAATCCGCGCCAGGTCGTGCCGCAATCGAACATGCCCGGTTACCCGTGGCTGTCGCTCGCCCTGATCGACGGCAAGGACATCCAGAAGCGCATGGAAGTGTTGCGTTTCCTCGGCGATCCGTACACCGACGCCGACATCAAGGCCGCACCGAAGGCCGTGGCCGGCAAGACCGAGATGGATGCCCTGGTCGCCTATTTGCAAGGCCTGGGCATCGACAATGAGCCGCAAAAGCCGGCAGCCGCACCAGCGGCGCCTGCATCCGACGGAGGCGCGCCATGAATCCGATCTGGGGCGAAATCGCAGGCTTCTTCATCATCGCCATGATGGTCGCCTTCATCGGCATCTGGATCTGGGCCTGGCTGCCATACCACAAGCGGACGTTCAACGCCCTGGCGCGCATGCCGATGGAAGACGACGCTGCTTCTGCAACGGCCACGGAGGATCGCCCATGAGCAACGGTTGGTCGCTGTGGGTGATGTTTCTCGTGGTGCTCAACATGGGCATCACGCTGTTCCTGTTCCTGTGGGCGCCGCGCGCGAAGATCCCGATCCTTCCGGACGGTACCAGCGGGCATGTCTGGGCGCACGGCGTGCTGCGCGAAGGCGTGCACAATCTGCCGCTGTGGTGGATCCTGTTTTCTGCCGCCATGTTCGTCGTGGGCATCACCTACCTCGTGCTGTATCCGGGGTTCGGCAACCACAAGGGTTATCTAGGCTGGACCTCGCACGGGCAGCTGGCGCGGGAGACGGCAAGCAACGACGCGCGCCTCGACGCCGCATTCCAGCGCTTCGACAAGTATTCGATCGAGCAACTCGCCGGCGACCGCGAAGCTCTGGCCATGGGCGAAGTCCTGTTCCGCGACAACTGTGCGGCCTGTCATGGCCGCGATGCGCACGGCAATACGCTGCTCGGCGCGCCGAATCTTGCCGACAACGACTGGCTCTATGGCGGCGACGGCAAGGCCATCCTGACCAGCATCCTCGACGGCCGCCATGGCGCGATGCCGGCCTGGGGCCCGCAGTTCGGCGACGCGGGCGTTGCGAACCTCGCCAACTACGTGCTGAGTTTGTCCGACGCGCCGCACGACGCCACGAAGGCCATTGCGGGCAAGGCCTTGTTCACGGTCTGCGCCGCCTGCCACGGGCCCGAAGGCAAGGGCAATCCGGCACTGGGCGCTCCGAACCTTACCGACACGATCTGGCTCTACGGCGGCGACCTGGAATCGGTGGAAACTTCCATTCGCGATGGCCGCAGCGGAAACATGCCGACGTGGCGTGCGCGCCTGGGCGAGAACGACGCACGGGTGATCGCAGCCTATGTCTATTCGTTGTCCCACGGTGATCCGACCGACACGAAATGACGCCACGCCACGCGACAAATCCGGCGCGTGGTACGCCCAAGCCATCGTCTGGCTGGGCGCGGCCGTGTTCGCCGCATCCATCGCCGGCTGCATCTGGCTGATCGTCGTCGCGGAGCGCTACGCCGATCCGGAACTGCCCGTGTCCGGCCCGCAGGTGATGAAGGTACCGGTCGCGCGTTCGCCGAAACCGGACGCATCACCATGAGCACATGTTGGCACTGCGGCGAAGCGCTGCCGGCCAATCCTCCGCTCGCCACTGTCGCGGGCGTATCGCATGCCGTGTGCTGCAACGGCTGCCGTGCCGCCGCCGAGTGGATCGACAAGCTCGGACTGGCCGATTATTACCGGTTGCGCAGTTCGCCATCGGCGCGCGCACCCGATCCTGTAAACGCGCAGCGTAGTGTGCAAACCTGGGCGCGCCCGGAATTGTCGCGGCATGTCGTGCGTGCGCTCGATGCGGGACACAGCGAGGCGCTGCTTCTGGTCGATGGAATCCGCTGCGCGGCCTGCGTGTGGCTGATCGAGCGTTCGTTGTCCGCCGTGCCGGGCATCGCCTCGGTGCAGGTCAATGCTACCGCGCAGCGCGCGCGCATCGTCTGGAATCCCGCGCGCACCGACCTCCCCAAGATCCTCGCGGCACTCGCGCAAACTGGATACTCCGCGCTGCCGCTGGATGCCGCAGCACTCGACGACGCGCGCCGGCGCGAAT
>JAFEFD010000048.1 GCA_018240765.1 Pseudomonadota bacterium
CCGAACTCGATGCCGACATGGCAGGCCGGCGCATTCGCCATCACGCGCAGGATCGTCAGCGGGTGCACGCGCGGATTCTTGTCGCCGTAAAAGCGGCGCGACTGTTCGTTGTGCGAGTTCTCGCCGCCGATGCCGGTGCCGATGACGCAGGCAGTGCGATCGCCCAGGGCATTCGCGCGGAAATCCAGCCCGGACTGCGCGACCGCCTCGCGCGCGGCGACGAGCGCGAACTGCGAGACGCGGTCGAGCAGCGGCAATCTCTTGGAATCGAAGTGCGCGGCCGGATCGAAACCGCGCACCTCGGCGGCGATCTTGACGTTGAGCAGTTCGGTCGGGATGTTCGCGATCGGACCTATGCCGCTGCGGCCTTCGCGCATCGCCGTCCACGTCGATCCTGCATCGTGGCCGAGCGCGCAAATCGCGCCCATGCCGGTTATGGCGACGCGGCGCATGTTCGGCTCAGCCGGCGGATGGCGCCGCGGTTTTCTCCGCCACGAGCTTTTCCACGGCGTCGATCAGGCCCTTGACCGATTCGGTGTCGAAGTTCGGATCGCGGTCGGGCATCTGGATCTTGTAGTGATCCTCGATCTCGAAAATGATCTGCACCGCGTCCAGCGACTGGATGTTGAGGTCCTTCAGCGTGGAATCGGGCTTGATCGTGGCGATGTCGATGCCGGCTTCCTTGGCGATGATGCCGAAAACCGTGTCCTGCACAGCACTCATGGAATTCTCCGATATGCGCCGAAGATGAAGGTTGCGTAGCTTAACCTGCGCCGGATTCGGCGTCATCCGCGCCCAACGCCAGAATCCCGCCGACGATGATCGCGCAGCCCACCAGCTGCCAGAATCCGATGCGTTCGCCGAAGACCAGCCAAGAGGCGAACATGACCGCGACGAAGACGATGGCGCTGGTCGTGAATGCCGCCGACAGGGTCGACTTGCGCAGGATCGTCATCCACACGCCGAATGCGCCAATGTAGCAAGCAATCGCGACCCAGGTCCACGGCGTTGCCAGCGTATGCGTGAACGCGGCCAGCGAAAAATCGAAATCCGGATTGTCCAGTCCCGCCGACTTGAGCGAGATCTGGCACAGCGTTTCG
>JAFEFD010000490.1 GCA_018240765.1 Pseudomonadota bacterium
GAGATTCCGGACGTGCGCACGTTGAACGCGGAAGTCGATCCGGAACTCGAGCGCATCCTGTCCAGGATGGTCGCCAAGGATCCCGCCGAGCGTTACCAGAGCTGCCAGGAGTTGGTCGCGGATCTCGCCCGGCACCCGCTGGTCGCCAAGGGCGGTCCGATCACCCTGCAAACGCGCATGTCCACGGCCGCCGCGACCGTGGTCGGCGGCAAGACGCCGGTTTCGGGCCAGCGTCCGTTGCCGGGCACGACGCCGACGCCGCAACCGCTGCCGGTCAACCGGTCCACACCTGCAGCGGCGCAACCGGTGATGGGCGCGCATCAACCGGTCTTGCAACCGCAATCATCGACGAAATCCTCGCCGCTTGTGCCGCTCGCGATCGCAGCGATCCTGATCCTGGGATTGGCTGGCGTTGCCTACGGATTCCGCGATCGCATTCCGCTGTTGCAACAGTATCTCGGGGCTAGCGCGCCCGCTGCGGTGTCGCCTGCCGCGCCAGCGCCGCAGACTCAGGCTTCAACGCCTGCGGTGTTGAATGCGCCCGCCACAGAACCGGCACAAACCACGACCACGCTGGCATCCGTGCCACCCGCTGCAACGCAATCGTCTCCGACCGATCCGCGTTATGCGGAGAATGCGCCGGCGAATTCGGCGACGGCGATTCCGCCCACACCGGCGCCGCCTTCGAATGCACCAGCATCCGCTCCGCCGGTTGCCGAGGTCGCTGTCGCGACCGCTCCCGCAACTCCCGCCACTTCGGCACCGGTGCAGGTCGCCACCATCGCGCAACCGCCCAAGCCTTCGGCTCCGCCCAGGCCGCACGTGCCGACGATTGCAGTCTTGGCCGGCGGCGACGATGCGATCTCCAATCCCGCGCTGGAGGCGATCGAACGCGCGCTGGAACGCAGCGGTTACCGGATCGTGGACGAAGGTTCGCTGCCGCGCGTGGGCCGCTTCATGGATGGCGAGCGCCCGCGCTTCGCCGAAGCGGTGCAAGCCTTGCGCGGCCACGCCGATGCCGTGGTGTTCGTGCACGCGCGCAAGGTCGGCGCCCAGGAAATGAGCTACTACGGCCAAAGCTCGACGCTGTACACGGCGCAACTGGGCGTGCGCGCCTACTCGATCGAACAGGGCCGGCCGCTCGGCCCGCCATGGAGCGAGCAGGTGAACTTCACCAGCCTGAACGCGGCCGAAAAATCCAGGGAAGCGGTCGAACCGATGCTTGAGCGCGTCAGCGAGCGCCTCATCGACTACAAGCCGGGCAAGCGTCGCGAATAATCGCGGCGCACGCGCTCATCACGGCAACTCGCGCGGCGCGTTGGCGCGCCCGAGCAGCTTTTGCGCATAGGTGTAACCGGCATCGATCGCGCGTTCGTACGCCTTCCAGTCGAGCAGTTCGATGTCGCTCAACGGCGGGGTCAGCAACAAACTGGTGTGGGCGCGTCGCTCCAGGCTCGCCGCTTCGGCGTTGACCATGCCCGAGCGCAACAGGATGCTCAGGATCCCGGGCCGCTGGTGGCGATGGAACCAGCGCTGCCACAACAACCTCCACCACACCGGCAGGGCGAATTCCTCCACCTCGGCATGCAGCACGTCGTCGGCGCCGATGTCCACGCCGATGATCTCGCCCACGCCTTGCGCGCGCATCGCCTCGACCGGCAGGTTGTCCATCACCGCGCCATCGACGAACACTTCGCCGCGATGAAACACCGGCGGCAGCACGCCGGGGATCGCGCAACTCGCTCGCAGCCAGAACCACAAGGGACCGGCACGGTGGATATCGGCGCGGCCCGCAGTGAGGTTGGACGTGATGCAGTAGTACGGCAGGGCCAGGTCGGTGATGTCGCGTGGACCGAATGCCTCGCGCAGCAGGCGCGATACGCGGCGTCCGGTGACCAGTGCAATCAGCGGCAACGTGTAGTCGCCCAGCGGCTTGCCGAGCACGAAGGAGCGGTAGTAGTTGTCGAACATCTCCTCGTTCGACCAATCCGCGGCGACGCCGGCGCCGATGATCGCGCCGATCGACGTGCCGCCGACACAATCGATCTGCACGCCGGCCTCGCGCAGCGCGCGCACCACGCCGATGTGGGCGAAGCCGCGCGCACCACCGCCGGACAGCACCAGGCCGATGCTGCGCCTGGTCAGCAGCCGCGCGACGCGTTCGATGTCAGACTCGCCGCGTACATGGTGGTGGGCAACGCCCGGCACGGCATCCAGCCAGCGCCGCGCCGCGCCCGGCACGATCGTGGCGCCACGGTGCAGCAGCAGCAGATGGCGTGGCCGATGCAACGCCTGTTCGGCATCGATGCTGGATTTTTCCGGCCACACGCTGGCCGGATCCGCGGCATTGGCGACCAGCAGCAGGCAATCGGATTGGCGCACGCACAGGCTGCGCCATTCGCGATCGTCGCCGTCGCCGAGGTACAGCACGAAGCGTGAACGCGCTTCGAGCGCGCTGAACCATGCGCTGGTCCGGCCCTTTCCATCATTGGCGCCGATCAAGGCACACTCGCCATAGCGCTGCAGCGCGGCGCGCAGGCGTTCGCCGAATCCGCGCGCGTCCACGCCGCCATCGTGGGCGAGGATGGCGAACGTGCGCGGCGTCGACACGCTTGCGCCATCGCGCCGCGCGACCAGGCGCTTGACCGCCAGGCGCGCGGTGACCAGCATCGCCTGCGGATGCCGCGCCACGAGTTTGTCGAAGCCGCTGCGCGAGAGGCGCAGCAGCTCCGAATCACGCAGCGCGCGCACCGTGGCCGAACGCGGCTGGTCAACGATCAGGCCAAGCTCGCCCACGGTTTCACCGGCCGCAACCACGCCATCGAGCACGAAGCCGCCATCGGGCACGGGCTTGAATGCGCCCAGGCTTCCGGACTTGAGCACGCACAACGCGTCGGACGGATCGCCGTATTCGAACAAGGTCGCGCCGCCGGGCAGGGCGAACCATTCCAGTTCCGCGGCCAGTTCGTCGAGCGTGGCCGCGTCCAGATGGCGGAACAGCTCCAGCCCGCGCAACAGGCGATGCGCGTCGTAGGTTTCCCAGGGTCTGGATTCATCCATCGCCGCGAATGCTAGCGCGAAAAACCGGCGCACGGCTTGATTTTCGCCGCGCCGCCCGTCACGTTAGGCCGATGAATAAAAATCCCCTGCTCGAAGAATCCGCGCTGCCGCGTTTTTCCGCGATCCGTCCTGAACATGTACGACCGGCCGTCGACGCCGTGCTCGCCGATTACCGCAAGCATGTCGATGCACTCGTCGCCAATTCCGCCGCGCGCACCTTTGCCAACACCCTGCTGCCGCAGGAAACGCTGGAAAACCGCGTCGAACACATCTGGACACCGGTATCGCACCTGCATGCCGTGGCGGATACGCCCGCGTTGCGCGCGGTGTACGCGAAAGCCGAGGAAGCGATCAGCGATTTCGGCGCGGAGCTGGGCCAGAACCGCGGGCTGTTCGCGGCCGTCAAGGCCGTCGCCGACGATGCGCAATTTCCCCTGTTGCCGCGTGCAGCCAGGACCCTGGTCGAACACGGCTTGCGCGATTTCAGGCTTGCCGGCGTGGCGCTGGAAGAACCCGCGCGCTCGCGCTTTCGCGACATCAGCAACGCGCTGACCCGGCTCGGCACCGAGTTCGAGGAAGCCGTGCTCGACGCGACCCAGGCGTGGACGGAAAATGTCGACGAAAGCGTGCTCGCCGGCCTGCCCGATACCGACCGTGAACTCATGCGCGAAGCGGCACGCGAGGCAGGCAAGGACGGTTACCTCGTCACCCTGAAGCCGCCGAGCGTGCAGGCGGTGCTGACCTGGGCAGACAATCGCGGCTTGCGTGAGCGTGTCTACACCGCCTATCACACGCGCGCATCGGACCAGGGCCCGGATGCAGGGCGCTTCGACAACACCGCACGCATCGAGGAAATGCTCGCCCTGCGCCATGAGGCCGCGCGCCTGCTCGGTTTTGCCAACGCAGTGGAAGAATCCCTTGCCACGAAGATGGCGGCCACTCCTGCGCGCGTGCAGGATTTCCTGCACGACCTGGTGCGGCGCGCCAAGCCCGTTGCGCAGCGCGAATTGGCCGAACTGCGCGAATTCGCGCAATCCGAACTGGGCATCGCCGACTTGCAGCCCTGGGATGTCGGATACACATCCGAGAGGCTGCGCCAGCGCAAGTTTTCGCTGAGTGAAGAAGATCTCAAACCGTATTTTCCGCTGCCGGCCGTGATCGACGGCTTGTTTGCGATCGTCGCGCGCGTGTTCGGTGCGACTTTATGTGAGCGTGCCGGCGTCGATGTCTGGCATCCGGATGTGCGCTTTTACGACGTGCTCGACGCGAACGGCAGGGCGATCGCCGGTTGCTACGTGGATTTGTATGCGCGCACCGGCAAGCGCGGCGGCGCGTGGATGGACGTTTGCCGCTCGCGCTTTCGCGTCGATGGCGCCACGCAATTGCCGATCGCCTACCTGACCTGCAACTTCGCGCCGCCGACGCCCAATCGCCCAAGCCTGCTCACCCACGACGACGCGACGACGCTGTTCCACGAATTCGGCCACGGCTTGCATCACCTGCTCACCGAAGTCGACTATCCGAGCGTGGCCGGCATCGACGGCGTGGAATGGGATGCGGTCGAGCTGCCCAGCCAGTTCATGGAAAACTTTTGCTGGCAACGCGAGGCGCTGAACCTGTTCGCCCGGCATTGGCAAACCGGCGCGGCGCTGCCGGAGGAACTGTTCCAGCGCATGCTTGCGGCGCGGCATTTCCATGCCGGCTTGTTCCTGGTGCGCCAGCTTGAATACGCGCTGTTCGATTTCCGCCTGCACCTGGAATTCGATCCCGCCCGCGGTGCACGCGCGCTCGACGTGCTTGCCGACGTGCGCCGCGAAGTCGCGGTGATCGTTCCGCCCGCATGGCAGCGCATGCCGCATGCCTTCACCCACATTTTCGGCGGTGGCTATGCGGCGGGCTATTACAGCTATTTGTGGGCCGAGTTACTTTCCGCCGATGCGTTTGCCCGCTTCGAGGAGTCCGGGATTTTCAATGCGGCCACAGGCGCCGCGTTCCGCGACAGCATCCTCGCCGTTGGCGGCTCGCGCCCGGCACTGGAATCCTTTGTCGAATTCCGCGGCCGCGAACCGCAGGCCGATGCGCTGCTGCGCAGCTATGGCTTGATGACGTGAGGCGTAGAATCACCTCATGAAAATCGCCACCTGGAATGTCAATTCGCTCAAGGTGCGCCTGCCGCATTTGCGCGAGTGGCTGGGCAGCGTGACGCCGGACATCGTCGCATTGCAGGAAACGAAAACCGAGGATGCGAATTTTCCCGCCGACGAAATCGCCGCGCTTGGTTATCGCGTCGCGTTTTCCGGACAGAAGACCTACAACGGCGTGGCGATCCTCGCGCGCGCGGCGCCGCGCGATGTCATTACCGACATCCCCGGCCTCGACGATCCGCAGCGACGCATCTTGATCGGCACGGTCGGCGACGTGCGCGTGGCAAACCTGTACGTCGTCAACGGTCAGGCCGTCGGCAGCGACAAATTCGCCTACAAGCTCGACTGGCTGGCCAAGGTACGCGCCTTTCTTGCGGAGGAAATTCGCCGTCATCCCAAGCTGGTGGTGCTTGGCGATTTCAATATCGCACCGGACGATCGCGACGTACACGATCCGCAAGCCTGGCATGAGCAGGTGTTGTGCTCGACCCCGGAGCGTGTCGCGTTCAAATCCATCCTCGACCTGGGTTTCGCCGACAGCTTCCGCCTGTTCAACGACGAGGCCGGGCATTTTTCGTGGTGGGACTACCGACAAGCAGCGTTTCGCCGCAACCTCGGCCTGCGCATCGACCTGATCCTGACCAGCGAAGCGTTGCGCGCGCGTTGCCGCGCCAGCATCATCGACCGCACGCCGCGCACCTGGGAACGCCCGTCGGATCATGCGCCGGCTATTCTGGAGTTGACTGATGCCTGACGACACCATGCCCGATAACATCAGCGAACCGGATTGGAAACCCACGCTCGAGGATGCGGAACTCGAGGAGCTCGACCAGTACCTGCGCGCGCACGCCGGCGAGGACGCATTGCTGCTCGATGGCGTACACGGACTGCTCAGCGCCGTGAACATAGGCCCGGAGCAGCCCACGCCCGAAGAATGGCTGCCGGAAGTCTTGCACGATCCTTTCGATGACGAAGACGAGGGCCGGCGCATCCTCGAACTGCTGGCGCGACTGGCGGAAAGCATCGGTTACGAACTGGAAACCGAACAGTACGAACCGATCCTGGGTGAAATTGAAAACGACGACGGCGGCACCGCCTTGAGTGCACAAGGCTGGTGCGAAGGTTTCTCGCGCGGCGTGGACTTGCGCGCGCGCCTGTGGGAAGCGCGTTTGGGCGCCG
>JAFEFD010000491.1 GCA_018240765.1 Pseudomonadota bacterium
CGATCCGGAATCCGGGACAAACCTCGCCACGCTCGAAGGCCGGCGTATCGGCGTCGAACTGCGCGGCATGAATCTCGCGCTCGCCATCGCCGTGCGCGAGGGCAAACTGCGCGTCGGCCCGCATTGGGAAAGCGCACCCGATCTGAATGTGCGCGCCGCGCCCGCGAGCCTGCTCGCGTTCGTGCTGCGCCGTGGCGACGACGCGCCGCTGCCGTCGGGCAAGGTCGAGATTTCCGGCGACGCGCAACTGGCGCGCCTGCTCGAAAAAGCCGCGCGTGAATTTCGTCCCGACTTCGAGGAAGTTTTCGCTAAAACCTTCGGCGACGTGCTTGGCGTCGCGCTGGCGCGCGCGTTCCGCGCTGCGTTCGCCCATGTGCGCGAGTCTGCGCAAGCGTTGGCGCAGGACACTGCCGAATTCCTGCGCGAAGAAACCCGCGACTTGATCGCGCCTGCCGAGATGGAACAATTCCTCGACGATGTGGACGCCATGCGCGAACGCACGGATCGACTCGAAGCGCGCATTGCCCGCATCGGAGCGCGCGCATGACACCGCTGCGGCAAGTTCCGCGCCTGCTGCGCATCGCCGCGACCCTGGTGCGCTATCGCCTGGACGATCTCGTCGAAGGTGCGCATCTGTATCGGCCGATCCGCTGGTTGCGTCCATTGCTGCCGCGTCCGCGGGCGAACATAGCGCAACTGCCAAGAGGCGCGCGTCTGCGCCTGGCGCTGATCGAGCTCGGACCCATCTTCGTCAAGGCCGGGCAGATTCTCTCCACACGGCGCGACCTGCTGCCCGCCGACATCGCAGATGAACTGGCGCTGCTGCAGGATCGCGTGCCGCCGTTTCCCGGGGCGCAGGCACGCGCGATGATCGAAGCCGCGCTCGGCGCGCCGATTGCTACTTTGTATAAATCGTTCGACGAAACGCCGCTCGCCTCGGCTTCGATTGCGCAGGTCCATGCGGCGCAATTGCCGGATGGCCACGACGTGGTGGTCAAGGTGCTGCGTCCGTGCATCCACGAAAAAATCGCCGCCGACATCACCCTGTTGCGCGCGCTCGGCGAGTTGGCGCAGCGCTGGCACCCGGCCGCGGACAAGATCCGCCCGCGCGATATCGTGACGGAAATTGAAACCACGCTGACCAACGAACTCGATCTGCAACGCGAAGGCGCGAACGCCTCATTGCTGCGACGCAATTTCGCCGTGGGCGAGGATCTGCTCGTGCCGGAGGTTTTCTGGCCGCACAGCGCGCAATCCGTGCTCACGCTCGAACGCGTGCGCGGCATTGCGGTGGATGATCTGGCCGCGCTTGACGCCGCCGGCATCGACCGCATTGCGCTGGCCGAGAAAGGCGTGCGCCTGTTCTATACGCAAGTGTTCCGCGACAATTTCTTCCATGCCGACGCGCATCCCGGCAACATCTGGGTGGATGCCACGCGCAAGCAGAATCCGCGCTTCATCGCACTGGATTTCGGCATCATGGGCTCGCTGCCCGAGCGCGACCAATACTGGCTCGCCGAGAATTTCATGGCGATGTTCGAGCGCGACTACCGGCGCATCGCGACCCTGCACATCGCCGCCGGCTGGATTCCCGCCAACGCGCGCGTGGACGAACTCGAGGCCGCCGTTCGCACCGTGTGCGAGCCGTATTTCACGCGGCCGTTGTCGGAAATCTCGCTGGCCGAAGTCGTGGCGAAGCTGTTTTCCGTCGCGCGCCGCTACCAGCTCACCCTGCAACCGCAACTGATCCTGTTGCAGAAGACGCTGCTCAACATCGAAGGCATCGGTCGCTCGTTGCATCCGCAGATCGACATCTGGGCGACTGCCAAACCGGTGCTTGCGCAGATCTTGCGCGAACGCCGCAGCCCGCGTCGCATCCTGCGCAAGATTCGCGAGCGCATGCCCGAATGGATCGCCACTGCGCCGGAAATGCCGCAGCTCGTGCATGCCTTCCTGAAAAAAGCCGCGGACGGCGATTTCGACACAACACGCGCGGTCGAACTCGAACAGCGCGAACGCCTCGCGCGTGCGCAACGCCGCCAGCTCGCCGTGCTGCCACTCGCCGCCGCGTCGTTGCTCAGCGCTGCTTTGCTCTACGCTTTCGACAACCACGGTGGGCAGTGTCTGCATGTGCCCGTGTCGGCGTGGATTGCGCTGGCGGTCAGTGCGGCGTCGTTTGCGGTGGCGTGGCGACGGGGGCGTAATTGAAAAGTGCGACCACGGAAGGTCGCTTTTGATGCTGCGATCGGGATGAACGCAAAAATATCCATCATCCACGAAGACACCTGCCTGCTGGCCGTGAACAAGCCGGCTGGTCTGATTGTCCATCGCAGCAAGATCGCGAACGACGAAACCGATTTCCTGCTCGACCGGATCAAGGAACAGTGCGGCTCGAATCTGTACCTGGCGCACCGCCTCGACCGCGCGACGTCCGGCGTGTTGCTGCTGGCGAAGTCGCGCGAGGTCGCCGGCGAGATTGGCCGCGCGTTCATGGCGCGCGAGGTGACGAAGAAATACCTCGCCGTGGTGCGCGGCTGGCCGGATGCAGAGGGAACTATCGATTATCCGCTGTCCGGCGTGCGCGAACACGGGCCACGCAAACCGGCGCTGACGCGTTGGCGCACACTCGCCACGACGACGGTGCCGGTCGAGATGGGACGGTATCCCGAGCAGCGTTACGCGCTGGTCGAGGCCTCGCCCGAAACCGGCCGCTACCGGCAGATACGCAAACACTTCCACCACGTCTCGCACCACATCGTCGGCGACACCAGCCATGGCCGTGGCGATCACAACCGGCTCTGGCGCATCCACTTCCAGTTGCAACGCATGCTGCTGCATGCGTGGCGCATCGAGTTCGCGCATCCGCGCAGCGGCGAACGCTTCCGCCTGCAAGCGCCGCTCGATGCGGCGTGGCAGCGCGTGCTCGAGCGGTTCGATTGGGCGGGCGCGCTCAACTGCTAGAATCGTGCGAAAAGAGGTGCCGTCATGCCATCGTTCGACATCGTTTCCAAACTCGATCTGCACGAGCTGACCAATGCGGTGGATCAGGCCACGCGCGAATTGACCAACCGTTTCGACTTCAAGGGCACCGACGCGGCGTTCGAGCGCGAAGGCGAAAGCACCGTCGTGCTCAAGGCGCAGGCCGAATTCCAGTTGAAGCAGATGCTGGAAATCCTGAAACAGCGACTGGCGAGCCGGCACATTGACATCCGCTGCGCCGAGATTGCCGACCCCGAAATCAATCTGTCGACGGCGCGGCAAAACGTGACGCTCAAACAGGGTATCGACCAGCCGCTGGCCAAGGACATCGTCAAGCGCTTCAAGGACGCCAAGCTCAAGGTCGAGGCGCAGATTCAGGGCGACAAGCTGCGCGTGAGCGGCAAGAAGCGCGACGATCTGCAAACCGCGATGGCGCTGTTGCGTGCCGCGGCGGATATCAAGATGCCGCTGCAATTCGAGAATTTCAGGGATTAGCGATGCTCGAGGTTTCCGCATCGCTGCGCATTCCCGATTCGGAGCTGTCCGAATCCTTCATCCGTGCCTCGGGCCCCGGCGGGCAGAACGTCAACAAGGTTGCCAGCGCGGTGGAGTTGCGTTTCGACGTGGCGCATTCGCCGTCGTTGCCGGATGCCGTGCGTATGCGCCTGCTCGCGCGCCGCGATCGCCGGCTCACCGCGGATGGCGTGCTGGTGATCCAGGCCAATCGCTTCCGCGATCAGGCCAAGAATCGCGAGGACGCGCGCGCGCGACTTGCCGAGATCGTGCGCGCCGCGTTGCATGTGCCGAAGAAGCGCGTGGCGACGAAACCGACGCGCGCATCCAAAGAGCGCCGCATCGCGTCGAAGAAAAAACGCGCGCAGCACAAGCGCACGCGCGCCAAGTCGTGGGATCGCGAATGAAGCACGGAGTGTTTCCAGAGGCTCCTGCGCAGGTGCCGCAATTGGCGCCGTCCTGCGCAGGTGCGGTGAGTCGCTGGGTGTATGCGCGCTGCGGGTGGCGCATCGACGGCGAGTTGCCGGATGTAGCCAAGCTCGTTGCCATCGTCGCACCGCACTCCAGTGCGTGGGACGTGATTTGGGGTCTGCTGGCCAAGATCGGCTTGCGCCTGAACATCCGTTTCATCGGCAAGCGCGAGGCGTTCGTCTGGCCGTTTGGCCCGATCCTGCGTGGCTTTGGCGGCATTCCGATCGACCGCAAGCACGCACAGAATGTGGTCGGCGAGATCACGCAATTGTTCGCGGCAAACGAGCGCCTGTGGTTTGCGCTCGCGCCCGAAGGTACACGTAAACATGTGCAAGAGTGGAAAAGTGGATTCTGGCGCATTGCGCGCGCGGCGCAGGTACCGATTTTGCCGGTGTACTTCCACTATCCGGAGAGAATCATCGGATTCGGGCCATTGATTCATCCGAGCGAAGATCTCGAAGCCGACATGGCGAAGGTTCGCGAGTTTTACAAACCATGGCAGGGCAAGAATCGCGGCACGATCTAACGTTCGGAGTGTCCCGACTCGTAATAGTCCCCGCGCGCGAACATTCCCGGCTTGATCAGATCCACGAATGCGCGCGCCTGCGGCGACAGATATTTACCCTTGCGCACGACCACGCCGTAACTGCGTTGAGGGAAAAAGCGGCGCATGTTGCGCACGGCCAGGCGCGATTCGTCCTCGGGCTGGATGCAGATGCCGGTGACGATGGAAATGCCCAGCCCCATCGCCACGTATTGCTTGATCACTTCCCAGCCGCCGACTTCGATGGCGACCTGATACGGCACGCGGCGTTGCTGGAAGACCAGATCGACCATGCGATACGTGGTCAGGCGCTGCGGCGGCAGGATCAAACCGTAGGGCGACAAGTCCTCCAGCGCGATCTCATGCTTGGCCGCGAGCGGATGATCCGGCGGCAGGATCAGCATGGGATCGAACCAGTGCACCGGCTCGTATGAAAGATCATGCGGCACGTCGAGCATCGAACCAACCGCAAAATCGGCCTGGTCGGAGCGCAGCAACGCGAGGCCATCCTTGCCGGTGACGTTGGCCAGTTGCAGGCGCACCTGCGGACTGCGCTCGCGAAATTCGCGCACCAGTGGCGGCAGCAGATATTGGATCGTCGACGCGCCCGCGGCGATGTTGACCGCTCCTGAATCCAGCCCCGTGCGTTGCGCGCGAAACTGCTGGTCCAGCGATTCCATGCCCTCGATCAGCGGACGCGCCAGGTCGTACAACACCTGGCCCTCGCGGGTGAGCGCCAGACGCGGACGCGTGCGCTCGAGCAGGCGCGCGCCAAGCTCCTTTTCCAGGGCGGATAGCTGCAAGCTCGCCGAAGATGCCGACAGGAACAGCGCTTCAGCCGCGCGCGCGACCGTTCCGAACTTCACGGCGTAGCAGAAGGCGCGAAGCTGCTTGAGACGGTTGCCTTTGTAATAGTGGCGGACCACGGCGGCAGCCGTGGTCTTTGGCGTTGCCTGCCGCTTTCGCGACCCGGTTTTGCCGAGATTCGTACGATTGTTCGATTTCAGAGGCATTTCATTCAATCAGATACAACATATTTGACAATGTCAAATCTATAGATTGAAACATTCAGATTGTCAAATCATTGTTTCCAAGTCTAGTCTGCTGCCACGGTCGGTCATCGGCCCGGATACCGCCTCAAAGCCTCTAACCCCTTCCAAATTCGAGGATCGTCATGAAGAACACCTTGCCCAGCGCCGAGCAGATCAAGATCGACTGGCAGAACAACCCGCGCTGGAACGGCGTGACGCGTCCGTACACGGCCGAGGACGTCGTGCGCCTGCGCGGCACCGTGCATGTGGAACATTCACTGGCGCGCCTGGGCGCCGAGAAATTGTGGAAATCGCTGCACAACGAGGATTTCGTAAACGCACTCGGCGCGCTCACCGGCAACCAGGCGATGCAGCAGGTCAAGGCCGGATTGAAGGCGATCTACCTGTCCGGTTGGCAGGTGGCGGCAGATGCGAATCTCGCCGGACAGATGTATCCGGATCAGTCCCTGTACCCGGCCGACTCGGTGCCGGCGGTGGTGCGCCGGATCAACAACGCGCTGCTGCGCGCCGATCAACTCAATCATGCCGAAGGCGACGACAGCGTCGACTTCCTGCAACCGATCGTGGCCGACGCCGAGGCCGGATTCGGCGGCGTGCTCAATGCGTTCGAACTGATGAAGGCGATGATCGAAGCCGGCGCGGCCGGCGTGCATTTCGAGGATCAGCTCGCCAGCGTGAAGAAGTGCGGGCACATGGGCGGCAAGGTGCTGGTGCCCACGCGCGAAGCCGTCGACAAGCTCGCCGCCGCACGTCTGGCGGCAGACGTCTGCGGCGTGCCGACCCTGCTCGTGGCGCGCACGGACGCGGAAGCTGCCGACCTGCTCACCTCCGACATCGACGCCAACGATGCCCCATTCATCACCGGCGAGCGCACGGTCGAAGGTTTCTACAAGACGCGCAACGGACTGGATCAGGCGATCTCGCGTGGCGTCGCCTATGCACCTTACGCAGACCTGGTTTGGTGCGAAACCGGAAAACCCGATCTCAAATTCGCGCGCGCCTTTGCCGAAGGCGTGCACGCGAAATATCCGGGCAAATTGCTCGCCTACAACTGCTCGCCTTCATTCAACTGGAAGAAGAATCTCGACGACGCGACCATCGCGAAGTTCCAGCGCGAACTCGCGGCGATGGGCTACAAGTTCCAGTTCATCACCCTGGCCGGATTCCACGCGCTCAACTATTCGATGTTCAACCTCGCCCACGGCTACGCGCGCCGGCAGATGAGCG
>JAFEFD010000492.1 GCA_018240765.1 Pseudomonadota bacterium
AACGTGTGCGTGTCGAGCGCGCCGCCGGTGACGGCCAGCGCGAGCACGGCAGCAACGAACCACAGTCCGATCAATGGGAGCAGGTCGTAGGCAGCGGCGGCTAGACGCCACCGAAGCGGGGCGATGTTGGTGGCGATGGATTCATTCATCGGAAACTCCTAGTCTGTCATTCCGGCAGGGAATGCCGGAATCCAGTTGTCACGGATGGCGTCCATGCGATCTGGATGCCGGCAATCCATGCCGGCATGACGAATGAGCGATTATGCCGGCCGAATCTACACCACCCGTCAATGCCCTCGATGCCGCGGCGATCGACGCGTTCGTGGAAAAACTGTGGTCCGAAAGCGGCCTGGCCGACAACACGCTCTCGAGTTATCGCATGGATCTTGAAGGCCTCTCGCGCTGGCTGATCGGGCAGGGCAAGACGCTGGACCGCGCCACCCGCGAGTCGCTGAACGCCTATCTCGCCGCGCGCTTTTCGTCGGGTGGCCGTCGCGGCAAGGGATTCAGTGCCCGCAGCAATGCGCGGCTGTTGTCGACGCTGCGGCATTTCTACCGACAGCGTGCGGCGCTTGGCGCGATCGCGGAAGATCCGACGCTGCTGCTGGATGCGCCGAAACTGCCGCGACCGCTGCCCAAGGCGCTGTCCGAGCGCGAAGTCGAGGCCTTGATCCGCGCGCCGGATGTGGAAACGCCGCTGGGTCTGCGCGATCGCGCCATGTTCGAGTTGATCTACGCGACCGGCCTGCGAGTGAGTGAGTTGGTCGGTCTAAGCACGGATCAGATCAATCTGCGTCAGGGCGTGCTGCGCGTGACCGGCAAGGGCGGCAAGGAGCGCCTCGTGCCGCTCGGCGAGGAGGCGCAGGATTGGCTCGAACGCTACTACGCGCAATCGCGACCGGCGTTGTTGCGCGGGACGACCGTGGATGCAGCGTTCGTCACCTCGCGTCGCGCCGGCATGACCCGGCAGATGTTCTGGACGATGGTGAAGAACCACGCGCTACGGGCTGGCATCGACGGCAGACGCATCTCCCCGCATGTGTTGCGGCACTGCTTCGCCACGCACCTGCTCAATCATGGCGCCGACCTGCGCGCCTTGCAGATGCTGCTCGGCCACAGTTCGTTGTCGACCACGCAGATTTACACGCTGGTCGCCCGCGAAGGGTTGAAGCGGCTGCATGAGCGGCATCATCCCAGAGGGTAGGCGTGCGATAATTGCAAGATCCTCCCCTTCGCGCCGGTCGGCTTGCCCAGCGTCGGTCTGCCATTCGAGAATTCCATGAAACGTTTCGTATTGTTTGCCTTGCTTGCCGTGACTGCAACCAACGGTGTTGCCGCCGATGATCCCGCCACCGTTGCCACCACGGCGTTGCGCAAGCTCGTGCCCAATGCCAAGGTCGATTCGGTCGTGCCGGCGACCCTGCCGGGTTTTTATGCGATCGTGGTCGATGGCCATCCGATGTACCTCAGCACCGATGGCAAATACCTGATCGAGGGCCATATCTATGATGTCGACACGCGCCGCGACGTGATCGACGACGCACTGTCGGGCCTGCGCAAGAAGGAACTGGCCGGCATACCCGCGTCCAAGCGCATCACGTTCGCGCCGGCGCAGCCGAAGTACCACGTCACCGTCTTTACCGACGTCGACTGCCCGTATTGCCGCGAATTCCACAAGCAGATCGCCGAATACAACAAGCTCGGCATTGCCGTGGATTACGTGCTGTTCCCGCTAAGCATCCACCCCGGCGCCGACAAGAAGGCACAGACGGTATGGTGCTCGAAGGATCGCAACGCGGCTTATACGCAGGCCATGGACGGCAAGGCGCTGTCGCCACTGACCTGCAGTAATCCCATAGCCGAAATCACGAATATAGCCGGTGCGATGGGCGTGAATGGCACGCCCGGCATCTTCGCCGATGACGGCAGCCAGCTCGGCGGCTACGTGCCGCCACAGCAGCTCGCGCAGCGGCTGCAGCAGATGGCGCAGCCCAAGCCGGCGCCCTGAACCAAACCCGCCGCGGCGCGGTCTGATACGCTTCGTGGCCAAAACCGGAATATCGTCATGTTCAAGAACCTTATCCTGTGCGCTGCGCTCGTCGGTGCCGCGCCGTTCGCGCACGCGGCTGCCGATCCGGCCGAGAAAACCGTGCGCGACGCGATCCATTCGCTGCTGCCGCTGGCCGTCGTCGACAAAGTGGCCAAGTCCGACCTGCCGGGTTTCTACGAAGTGGTCGTCAGCGGCCAGATCGCCTACATCAGCGCCGATGGCAAGTTTCTGTTGCAGGGCAACCTCTACGACGTGGCCAACAAGCGCAACCTGACCGACGCCAGCCTCGCGGCCATGCGCGCGCAGGCGATCGCCAAACTGTCGGCGGCGCAGGAAATCCGTTTCGACGTGGCCAATCCGAAGCACACGGTGACCGTGTTCACTGACGTGGACTGTCCTTACTGTCGCGCCTTCCAC
>JAFEFD010000493.1 GCA_018240765.1 Pseudomonadota bacterium
CGTGATCGCCTGGTGCGACGTGTCTTCGCAGGCGATGTAGCAGCGACCGCACTTGATGCACAAATCCTGGTCGATGTGCGCCTTGGTGACGTAGTTGAGATTCAGGAATTTCCAGTCCACGAGTTTCGGCAGTGCGCGCCCGACGAAGTCGTCGAGCCTGGCGTAGCCCTTGGACTCCATCCACTGCGCGAGGCCTTCGATCATGTCCTCGACGATCTTGAATCCGTAGACCATCGCCGCCGTGCACACCTGCACGTTTTGCGCACCCAGCGCCATGAACTCGGCCGCGTCGCGCCAACGCGTGATGCCGCCGATCGCCGACACCGGCAAGCCGCGCGTGTCGGCAAAGCGGCCAATCTCGCCGACCATGTGCAAGGCGATCGGACGCACCGCCTCGCCGCAATAGCCGCCGTGACTGCCCTTGCCGTCGATGGTCGGCTCGGGCGCCATCGCGTCCAGGTTCACCGACATGATCGAATTGATCGTGTTGATCAACGACACCGCGTCGGCGCCGCCGCGTTTGGCCGCGAGCGCTGCCGGCAAAATGTTGGTGACGTTGGGCGTGAGCTTGACGATGACCGGAAGCCTGGTCGTGGCCTTGGCCATGCGCGTGACTTTCTCGATGAGATCGGGTTGCTGACCCATCGCCGAGCCCATGCCGCGCTCGCTCATGCCGTGCGGGCACCCGAGATTGATTTCGATGCCATCGGCGCGGGTCGCTTCGATCTGCGCGAGGCGCCTGCGCCACACGGCTTCATCTAGCGGAAACATCACCGACACGACGATGGCGCGATCGGGCCAGGCGGCCTTCACGCGCGTGATTTCCTCGATATTGGTATCGAAGGCGCGGTCGGAAATCAGCTCGATGTTGTTGAAGCCCATCACGCGCCGGTCGCCGCTGCGCCATGCGCCGTAGCGTGGGCCATTGACGTTGACCACCGGCGGATCGTCGCCGAGCGTTTTCCACACCACGCCGCCCCAGCCCGCCTTGAACGCGCGCACGACGTTGTATTCCTTGTCGGTCGGCGGCGCGGACGCCAGCCAGAACGGGTTCGGCGAACGGATGCCGGCAATGTTGCTGGTCAGGTCAACCATGACACACTCCGATAAAACAGTTTCGGGCCACGGCCATCACGCGCGCAACGCGCGGTCAATGTCGATCGCGGCCAGCTTGCCGTCCTGTACCGCCGCGACGGTGAGATCCTTGGATGTGCCCACGCAGTCGCCACCAGCCCACACGCCCGCGAGTGATGTGCGGCGGTTCTCGTCCACGCGCAACTTGCCGGCGCTGGTGTCAAGGATGCCGAGTGCGTCCTTGTCCAGCGCATCCGGCACCAGGGTCTGGCCGATGGCCTTGAATACCATGTCGGCGGCGAGCACTTGCGTCGCGCCTGTCGCCACGAGTTTGCCGGCGACGAGTTCAGTGCGCTCGATTTCGATGCCGACTGCCTCGCCATCGCGCAAGACCAGGCGCCGTGGCCGCGACCAGAAACGCACGTTGACGCCTTGCGACTGCGCCAGTTCGCGCTCGTACCCGGACGCGCCCATTTGCCCGGAACCGCGCCGGTACAACAACGTGACTTCGTCGGCGCCGAGTTTGCGCGCCTGCACGGCGATGTCGATGGCAGTCATGCCGCCGCCGATGACGACGACGCGACGCCCGACCGGCAGGCTGGACAGGTCGTTCGACTGGCGCAGGTCTTCGATGTAGCGCACCGCGTCGAACACGCCGGGGACGCTTTCACCGTCGAGCCCCAGCGCATTGACCGCACCAAGACCGATGCCGAGAAACACCGCATCGAAATCGTGGCGCAATTGCGCAAGCGCAATGTCCACGCCGACGCGCTGACCGGTGCGCACGCTGATGCCACCGATCGACAGCAACCAGTCGATCTCGCGCTGCGCGATGTTGTCCTTGACCTTGTAGGCGGCAATGCCGTGCTCGTTGAGGCCGCCGAGCTTCGCGCGCGCCTCGAACACGCTGACATCGTGACCGAGCATGGCGAGGCGGTGCGCGCACGCCAACCCCGCCGGTCCGCCGCCGACCACGGCGACGCGCTTGCCGCTTGCCGGTGCGCGCGCGAACAATGGTTTGTCGGTTGCCAGCAACGCGTCAGTGGCGTGGCGTTGCAACAGCCCGATCGCGACAGGTTTGTCCTCGGCGGTGTTGCGCACGCAGGCGCCTTCGCACAGATCCTCGACCGGGCACACGCGTGCGCACATCGCGCCGAAGATGTTCTCGGCCAGGATGTCGCGCGCCGAACCCGCGAGGTTGCCGCTGCGGATCTTGTAGATGAAGCTCGGGATGTCGATGTGCGTCGGACACGCCAGCGTGCACGGTGCGTCATAGCAGAAATAGCAGCGATCGGACTCGACCGCCGCCTGATGCGTGTCCAGCGGCGGTTTCAGGTCGGCGAAATTGTCCGCGTACTGCCCTGCGGGCAAGCGTTTGCCGGCTACGTCTCGTGGTGCGCTCATGAATGCCCTCCCCGGCAATCGTGTTTCGATCAGGGGCGCACCAGGTCGCCATAAGCGTCCGGCCGGCGGTCGCGGTAGAACTGCCACAGGTCGCGGACTTCGGTTATTTCGTCGAGATTGATGTCGTGGATCAACAACTCGTCGTTGTCGCGGCTGGCCTTGGCGATGATCTGGCCTTTCGGATTGGCAAAGTAGCTCTGGCCGTAGAACTTGCCGATCCCCCAGGGTTTTTCTTCGCCGACACGGTTGATTGCGCCGACGAAGTAGCCGTTCGCCGCAGCGTGCGCGGGCTGCTCCAGTTGCCAAAGGTATTCGGACAAACCGGCGACGGTGGCCGACGGGTTGAACACGATTTCGGCGCCGTTCAAGCCGAGCGCGCGTGCGCCTTCGGGGAAGTGACGGTCGTAGCAGATGTATACGCCAACCTTGCCGACTGCGGTATCGAACACCGGATAGCCCAGGTTGCCGGGGCGGAAGAAGAACTTTTCCCAGAAGCCTTTGACTTGCGGGATGTGCGTCTTGCGGTATTTGCCGAGGTATTTCCCGTCGGCGTCGATGACGGCGGCGGTGTTGTAGTACACGCCGCGCATCTCCTGTTCGTACAGCGGCACCACCAGCACCATGTTGTGCTTCTTCGCGTACTCCTGCATCAGGCGCGTGGTCGGGCCATCGGGCACCGCCTCGGTGATCGAATACCACTTGCTGTCCTGGCTCGGGCAGAAATACGGACCGTAAAAAAGTTCCTGCATGCACAGCACCTGCACGCCCTTGGCGCCAGCCTCGTCGATCAGCTTCAGGTGCGCTTCGATCATCTTGTCGCGGATGGCAGTTGGCGTCATGTCCTGCGCGCCTTCGGGTTGCCCCATCTGGATCAGGCCGGCGCGTACGAGTTGGGTCATTGAACTGGTCTCCGCTTCGTTGATTGCAAAGGATGTCTGGATTCTAGCGCGACTATTTCATTGTCGGCATCGAAAAATGATTTTCTTCAACGATGCCTTTTGGCCAGCGCGCCATGGCGGTTTTCACCTGCGTGTAGAAACGCACGCCTTCGCCGCCGTAGACATTGAGCACCCCGAAGCGCGAGCGCTTCCAGCCGCCGAAGCTGTGGAAGGCCATCGGCACCGGAATCGGCACGTTGATGCCGACCATGCCGACGTGGATGCGCTTGGCGAACTCGCGCCCGGCTTCGCCGCTCTGGGTGAAGATGGACGTGCCGTTGGCGAATTCGTGCGAATTGATCAGATCGACCGCCTCGTCGAAATTCTGCGCGCGCACCACCGACAGCACCGGCCCGAAAATTTCCTCGCGATAAATGCGCATCGCCGGTTTGACCCGATCGAACAAGGTGGCACCGAAGAAAAATCCATTTTCATGGCCCGGCACCTTCAACGTGCGGCCGTCGACGACAAGCTGCGCGCCTTCGTCGACGCCGATCTGCACATAATCCGACACGCGCTGGCGATGCGCGTCGGTTACAAGCGGGCCCATTTCCGGATTCGCGTCGCGATCCAGGCCATTGCCGACGCGCAAGGACGCGATGCGCTCGCGCAGGCGTTTGACCAGGGTGTCGGCAGTCGCCTCGCCGACCGGCACGGCAACCGAAATCGCCATGCAGCGCTCGCCGGCCGAGCCGTAGGCTGCGCCCATCAGCGCGTCCACGGCCTGATCCATGTCGGCGTCGGGCATGACGATCAGGTGATTCTTCGCGCCGCCAAGCGCCTGCACGCGCTTGCCGTTTTTCGAGGCGCGCGCGTAGATCGCTTCGGCGATCGGGGTGGAACCGACGAAACTCACCGCATCCACGCGCGGATCGTCGAGCAAGGTGTCGACCGCTTCCTTGTCGCCGTTGATGACATTGAGCACGCCGTCGGGCAGACCCGCTTCCTTCATCCATCGCGCAAGCAGCAGCGGCGCGGAAGGATCCTTTTCCGACGGCTTCAGGACAAAAGCATTGCCGCAGGCGATTGCGATGGGGAACATCCACAGCGGCACCATCGCCGGAAAGTTGAATGGCGTGATGCCGGCGCACACGCCGACCGGCTGCAACATCGACCACGAGTCGATGCCGGAGCCTACATCCAGGGTGTGCTCGCCCTTGAGAAGGTGCGGAATGCCGCAGGCGAACTCGACCACTTCCATGCCGCGGATGCATTCGCCACGCGCGTCGGACAGCACCTTGCCGTGCTCGCTGGTCAGGACCCGCGCCAGTTCGTCGGCGTTTTTTTCCAGCAGGTCGCGGAAACGGAACATCACGCGCGCGCGGTGCACCGGCGGCACCGCCGCCCAGCCCGGCTGTGCCGCAGCCGCGGCGGCGATTGCTTCGCCCACGCGTTCCCGGCTGGCCAGGGCAACCGCCCCGGTCTGCTTGCCGCTGGCCGGGTTGTACACCGGCAAGCTGCGCGCGACCGCGTCTTCGACGATGCGGCCGTTGATGAAATGATGGATGGTGGCCGCGCTCGCCGCGGCCGAAACAGGTTTTGCAACTGCGTTCATGGACTTTACTCGACGGAAGGAATGACGTCGGCGAGAATGTTGCACATCGTGTCGATCTCGCTCTTTTCGCTGATGAATGGCGGGCCGAGCTGCACGTTGTCACCGCTGTAGCGCAAGTACAGGCCGCGCTTCCAGCATTCCATGGAAATCTGCCACGGACGCTGGCCGGGCTTGCCGTCCGGATTGCCGACGTCAATTGCGGCTGCCATGCCGAGGTTGCGGATGTCGGTGATATGGCGAAGTCCCTTGAGGTTATGGATTTGCTGCTCGAAGTACGGCGCCAGTGCGGCGGCGCGATCGGCCATCTTCTCGTTGACGAAAATATCCATCGCCGCGATGCCGGCGGCGCAGGCGAGCGGATGCGCGGAATAGGTGTAGCCGTGCAGGAACTCGACGCTCCACGGCGGCAGGTTCTGGTTCATGAAGGCGCCGTACACTTTGTCGCTGGCAACGACTGCGCCCATGGTCGCGGCGCCGTTGGTCAGGCCCTTGGCCAGCATCATGATGTCCGGCTGCACGCCGAACAGGTTCGCGCCGAATGGCGCGCCGAGGCGGCCGAATCCGGTCAGCACCTCGTCGAAGATCAACAGCACGTCGTGCTTGTTGCAGATTTCGCGCAGACGCTTGAGGTAACCCCTTGGCGGCAACACCACGCCACCTGAACCGCTCATCGGCTCGACCAGCACCGCGGCGACATTGGATGCGTCATGCAGCGCGATGATCTGCTCGAGCTGATCCGCCAGCGCGATGCCGCCGTGTTCCGGCACGCCGCGCGAAAACGCGTTTTCCGGCAGCAAGGTGTGCGGCAAGTGATCGACATCGACCAGCGGGCCGAACGTCTTGCGATTGCCACCGATGCCGCCGATGCTCGTGCCCAGGCCATTGACGCCGTGATACGCCTTCATGCGCCCGATCAAGGTCAACTTCTGCGGTTGGCCTTTGGCGCGCCAATACGCGCGCGCCATCTTCAGTGCGGTGTCGGCGGAGCCCGATCCTGAAGTGGTGAAAAACACATGCTTCAAATCGCCCGGCAGAACGGCGGCGACTTTCTGCGCGAGTTCGAATGCCATCGGATGGCCGAACTGGAACGATGGCGCGAAGTCGAGCTCCCTGGCAGCGCGCGCGATCGCCTCGGCAATCGTCTTGCGGCCATGGCCGAAACTCGAACACCACAATCCGGACAGGCTGTCGTAAATCTTGCGGCCATCGGCCGAGAAGTAATACGCACCCTCGGCGCGGGTGATCAGGCGCGGATTCTTCTGGAAATCGCGGTTGCCGGTGAATGGCATCCAGAACGAGGCCAATGCCTGCGGCGACAAGCCGGCGGTGGGATCGGCGGCTGCCTGCGGCAAGGGTGCTATCTGTGCGGCCATGGGCGTACTCCAGTGATCGATGAAAGCGACAGCGAGCATACGCTTGCGCTAAAGTTGGATAAATACCGCATCAATCACGCTGAGTTTCATAAATATGAAACAGACACCGATACCTGCCGGCCAACTGTCCGATACCGATTTGCGCCTGCTGCGCCTGTTCCAGACCGTGGCGCGCTGCGGCGGCCTGACCGCGGCGGAATCCGAACTGAACATCGGCCGCTCGACCATCAGCCGGCACCTGAAAGACCTGGAAACGCGCCTCGGCGCCACCTTGTGCCAGCGCGGACGATCGGGCTTCGCGCTGACCGACGAAGGCACGCGCGTGTTCGACGCCGCCGACCGCCTGCTCGCCGCGGTCGGACATTTCCACACCGAAGTCGAGGAAATCAACGACCGCCTGCGCGGGCGCCTGCGCCTGGCCTTGTTCGACAAGACCGCCACCAACCCGAACTCGCGCATCGCCGCCGCGCTCGGCGATTTCGCCCGACGCGCGCCAGCGGTGGAACTGGAACTGCACGTCGCCCCGACCCACCAGATCGAAGCCGGCGTCATCGACGGCGCCTGGCAGCTCGGCATCATCCCGACCTACCGGCCCTCGCCCGCGCTCGATTACCTGCCGCTGTTCGACGAGCAGATGTACCTGTACTGCGGCCGCGAGCATCCGCTGTTCGCACGCCGCGACGCGCCCGGCGGCGAGCGCGCGATCTGGTCGCAGCGCTACGCCGGTCTGAGCTTCCACTCGCCGAACATGGAGACCGGCAACCGCTTCGAATTCACCCGCGCGGCGCAGGCCTCGGATCAGGAAGCCATTGCCACGTTGGTGCTGTCCGGCCAGTTCATTGGCTTCCTGCCCGACCACTATGCCGCGGCGTTCGAGGCGCAGGGCCTGATGCGCGCGCTGTACCCGAAGCGCTTTGCGTACACCTGCCAATTCGCCGCGATCCATCGGCGCTCGCCGCCGCCATCGCGATTGCTCGAAATCGCACTGGCCAGCTTGCGCGGCGCGCACCTACGCAAGACTTCCGCCCGGCACGCGCGTTGACGCCCAGGCTCCGCACCACTTCATCCGCGCTTTCCGGCAAAATGTCAGGATCGTTTTACCGGATTCGCGCGATGCATCTTCAAGCCAACCACGAACAGATTCCACTCAAGGATTACGCCGAGCGCGCCTATCTCGATTATTCGATGTATGTGGTGCTCGACCGTGCCCTGCCCTTCATCGGCGACGGCTTGAAACCGGTGCAGCGGCGCATCGTCTACGCGATGAACGAGCTGGGCCTGGACGCCGCCGCCAAGCCGAAGAAATCCGCGCGCACGGTCGGCGATGTGATCGGCAAGTTCCACCCGCATGGCGACAGTGCGTGTTACGAGGCCATGGTGTTGATGGCGCAGTCGTTCTCGTATCGCTATCCGTTGATCGACGGTCAGGGCAACTTCGGCTCGCCCGACGATCCCAAATCCTTTGCGGCGATGCGCTATACCGAGTCCAGGCTCACGCCGATGGCGCACCTGCTGCTCGACGAACTCGAGCAGGGCACGGTGGAATGGACGCCGAATTTCGACGGCACCCTGAAAGAACCTTCGTGGCTGCCGGCGCGCGTGCCGCATGTACTGCTCAACGGATCGACCGGCATCGCGGTCGGCATGGCCACCGACATTCCGCCGCACAACCTGCGCGAAGTCGTGAGCGCATGCATTCATCTGCTCGACGAACCCGAAGCGAGCATCGCGGAATTGTGCCGGCACGTGAAGGGCCCGGATTTTCCGACCGCGGCCGAGATCATCACGCCCAAAGCCGAACTCAAGGCGATGTACGCCACCGGCAACGGCTCGGTGCGTTGCCGCGCGATTTACAAGATCGAGAACGGCAATGTCGTCATTACCGCCCTGCCATACCAGGTGTCGCCGTCGAAGATTCTCGCGCAAATTGCCGAGCAGATGCGCGCGAAAAAACTGCCCATGCTGGAAGACCTGCGCGACGAATCCGATCACGAGAACCCGGTGCGCCTGGTGCTGATCCCGCGCAGTACACGCGTGGATCTGGACGAGATGATGCAGCACCTGAACGCTACCACGGATCTGGAACGCAGCTATCGCATCAATCTGAATTTGATCGGCCTCGACGGCAAGCCACAGGTCAAGACGCTCAAGCAGATTCTCGGCGAGTGGCTCACGTTCCGCACCAATACGGTGACGCGGCGTTTGCAGCATCGGTTGGAAAAAGTCGAGCGCCGCTTGCACCTGCTCGAAGGCCTGCGCATCGCGTTCCTGAATCTGGATGAAGTCATCCGCATCGTGCGCACGGAAGAAGAACCGAAACCGGTGCTGATCAAGCGCTTCAAGTTGAGCGAGGAACAGGCCGACTACATCCTCGAAACGCGCCTGCGCCAGCTCGCACGATTGGAGGAAATGAAGCTCAACGCCGAACGCGATGCGCTGGAAGAAGAGCGCGCGCGCATCGCGGTCACGTTGAAATCGCCGGCAAAACTCAAATTGCTGATCAAGGACGAACTCACCGCCGACGCCGAAAAATACGGCGACAAGCGTCGCTCGCCGATCATCGAACGCGAAGTCGCGCAGGCGCTGGACGAATCATCCCTCGTCGTCAGCGAGCCGATCACCGTGGTGCTGTCGGAAAAAGGCTGGGTGCGTGCCGCGAAGGGTCATGATGTTGATGCGCCCGCGCTCGGTTTTCGCGAAGGCGATGGATATCTCGGCGCGGCGAAGGGCAAGACGAACCAGAACGTCGCCTTCATCGACTCATCCGGAAGAAGCTATTCCACCCAGGCCCATACCTTGCCATCGGCACGCGGCAACGGCGAGCCGCTGACGGGACGCTTCACGCCGGCACCCGGCGCTCGCTTCGAGGCGGTGGCGATCGCGGATTCCTCGAACAAGCTCGTGCTCGCGACCGATTACGGCTACGGCTTCGTCACCCAATTCGAAGCGTTGCAAGCGAACAAGAAAGCCGGCAAGCAACTCATCAATCTCGACGACAAGGCCCACGTGCTCGCACCCGCCTACGTGAGCGATCCCGCGCGCGACCGCATCGTGGTCGCAACGAACGCCGGGCACCTGCTGATGTTTTCCGTCGCCGAACTGCCCGAACTCGACAATGGCGGCAAGGGCAACAAGCTGATCGAAATCCCGAAGGCCAAGCTCGCCGACGGCGAGCGCGTCGCCGGCATTGCCGTGGTCAGCGAGGGCAAGGGCGAAGTCACCTTGTGGGCCGGCGCGCGCAAGCTGATCCTGAAATGGGCCGACCTGGTCGAATACAACGGCAATCGCGCGCAGCGCGGTGGGAATTTGCCGCGCGGTTTTACGCGGGTCGAGCGAATCGAGACGACGGCCTGACCATGAAAAAACTGCACCGCATTCTTCGCCGCACCGTCAGCACGCTGGTCATCGTTGTCGCCGTGCTGATCTTCGCCGCATGGCTGCTCATGCGCGGCAGCCTCGCGCAGCTCGACGGCTCGCGCGCGCTGGCCGGCGTGCACGCAAACGTGACGGTTGAACGCGACGCGCTCGGCGTCGTCACGATCAAGGCGCAAAGCCGCGACGACGCGATGTATGCGCTCGGCTTCGTGCACGCGCAGGAACGCTTCTTCGAGATGGACCTGATGCGGCGCATGGCCGCGGGCGAGCTCGCCGAACTCGTCGGCAGTGCCGCGGTCGACATGGACAAGCAGCATCGACCGTTCCGCCTGCGCGAACGCGCGCAGGCGGCGCTAACGACGCTTGCGCCGGACGAGCGTGCCACGCTCGACGCTTACCGCGATGGCATCAATGCTGGCCTTGCCGCGCTGCGCTCGCGGCCCTGGGAATACTGGCTGCTCGGCGAGAAGCCAGCGCCATGGACGGAAGTCGACAGCATCCTCGCCATCGACGCGATGTTCTTCGACCTCAACGGCGCCGACAACGCGCGCGAACTCGCGTTCGCGCAGATCAAATCCGCGCTCGGCGAAAGCGTATACAAATTCCTTTCGGCCAGCGGCGGGCCGTGGGACGCGCCGCTGACCGGTCCGCCGATGAATTATCCGCAGTTGCCCGGGGTCGCGGACATTGATCTGCGCAAGCTCGATCCGAAACTGCTGCATATGCCGCCACAGCGCGCGGAGAAGAAAGCCACGCCCGGCAGCAATGGGTTCGGCGTCAACGGCGCGCTGACCGCGACGCATGCAGCGCTGATCGCCGACGACATGCACCTGCCGCTGCGCGTGCCGAACATCTGGTTCCGCGCGCGCATCGAGTATCCGAATCCGCGCCGCGCAGGCCAGCTGGTCGACCTGATCGGCGTCACCCTGCCCGGCCTGCCCGCGCTCGTCGCCGGCAGCAATCGCCATGTCGCCTGGGGTTTCACCAACAGCTACGGCGACTGGATGGACTGGGTGCGCGTCGAGCTCGACCCCAAGGGCCCAACGCGCTACAAGACCGCCGACGGCTGGAAGGAGTTGTCGCAAAGTACACAAATCATCAAGGTGCACGCTGCCCCGGACGTGAAGCTCGACGTGCGCGACACGCAGTGGGGCCCGATCCTCGCCAAGGACGCCGACGGCACGCCACTCGCACTGGCGTGGACGGCGATCGAACCCGGCGGCGCGAACATGCAATTCGCGCGCATGGATACGGCCGAAACCGTGGACGAAGCGGTCGACATCGCCAACACCGCCGGCATGCCGGCGCAGAATTTCATCGTCGGCGATCGCGCCGGCAATATCGCCTGGACGATTGCCGGAAAAATCCCGAAGCGCGAGGGCGCCTGCGATCCACTGTTGCCCTGCGACTGGAGCCAGGCTAACACCGGCTGGAACGGCTGGCTTGCACCCGCCGACTATCCGCGTCTGTCGAATCCGCCGTGGCAACGCATCTGGACGGCGAATGCGCGCACGCTGGATTGGGAAAGTCCCGACTACGCCAAGCTCGGCGACGGCGGCTACGACTTCGGCGCGCGCGCGCGCCAGATCCGCGATGATTTGAAGGCGAAGACGCAATTCACGCCCGACGACATGCTTGCGATCCAGCTCGACGACCGCGCCTTGTTGATGCGCAACTGGCACGACTTGCTCGGCAAGGTGTTGACCCGCGCAGGGGACGCGGCGCCGTTCGCCGACATGAAAAAATACTCGGCCGACTGGAACGAGCGCGCCGACCCGGCCTCGGTCGGCTATCGGCTGGCGCACGATTTCCGCCAAGAGGTCATCGACACCGTGCTCGACGGCTTCGCCGCCGCGGTCAGGGCCAAGTATTCCGACTTCAAGCTGCCTAAATTGGGGCAAGCCGAGACATTGGTCGACGACATCCTGCTGCATCGTCCCGAAAACCTGCTGCCGCCGGGGTACGCAAGCTGGGACGACCTGCTGCAGCAGTGCGCGCAGCGTGTCGGCGAAAAACTTGCCGCCATGCCCGGCGGGATCGCGAAGCGTAATTGGGGCGAAGTCACGAAGACGCATATCCGCCATCCGCTCAGCGGCGCATTGCCCGGCATGGGCTGGCTGCTCGACATGCCCAGCCGCGAACTGCCTGGCGACATCAACATGCCGCGTGTGCAGGCGTCGAACTTCGGCGCGTCCGAACGCTTCGCGGTGGAACCCGGCCACGAGGAATACGGTTATTTCCACATGCCCGGCGGACAGAGCGACAATCCGTTGTCGCCGTTCTACGGCGCCGGCGACGCGGCCTGGGCGGCCGGCAAAGCACAGCCCTTCCTGCCCGGTGTGGCCACACATACGCTGGAGTTGCGGCCCGGAAATAATTAGCCGGGAACCTTTTCCGCAGTCGCTCCATCCGATGGCTCAAGGAGCACGCGCCATGCCCAACAACCTTGCCATCGACTACGCCGCGCTGCCTGACAGCGAACTGGTGGCGTTGGCGCGTCGCGGCGAACGCGAGGCGTTTCGCCACATCATGCAACGCGGCAACCAGCGACTGTTTCGCGTCGCGCGCGGTGTACTCAACGACGACACCGAGGCCGAGGATGCCGTACAGGAATCCTACGCGCTGGCTTTTTCGAGGCTCGGTGATTTCCGCGGCGAAGCGAGCCTTTTGACCTGGATGACGCGCATCGTGCTCAACGAATGTTATGGCCGCCTGCGCAGCCGCAAGGCGACGGTTGGCGTGGAACAGATCGAACTGGCGCAGCACACGCACGGAGAGGTACTGGTGTTTCCGAACAAATTCGGCGCCGAGGATCCCGCCGCCAGCGCCAGCCGTGCGCAGATGCGCGAACTGGCCGAACACGCCATCGACGCCCTGCCCGAACTTTTCCGCGTGGTGTTCGTGATGCGCGATGTCGAGGAATGCAGCGTCGAGGAAACCGCGAGCGCGCTCGGCATCCGCGCCGAGACCGTCAAGACGCGCCTGCACCGCGCGCGCCGCCTGCTGCGTAGCGCCTTGCACGAAAAGCTCGCGTCCGCGCTCAACGACGCGTTTCCGTTTCTCGGTCCGCGCTGCGAACGGATGACGCAAACCGTACTCGCACGTCTGCCCGGCACCGCGCCGCCCCCGTGATCACCACAACAATTCCTTGGGAGGAATTGTCATGCTCACCTACGCCATCGTCATCTTCGCCATCGCCGCCATCGGCGGATTGATCCTTGCCATGCATGTGCTACGCGGCAAATTCGCGCCGTGGGCGCTTTCCCTGGGACACGCCGTGCTGGGCGCCGCGGGACTGGTGCTGCTGATCCTGATCGCGCTGCAGGGCGCCGGTGCCTCGCGCCTGCTCGCCGCGCTCGGCATTCTGGTCGTCGCCGCGCTTGGCGGATTCTTTCTCGCCTCGTTTCACCTGCGCCGCAAGCTGCCGCCAAAAGCTGTAGTTTTCGTGCATGCGGGCGTCGCCGTGGTCGGCTTCCTGACCCTGCTCAGTCTGCTGCTGTACTGATCGCGATGCGACACCCGCTGCATCCGGCGTTGGTGCATTTTCCGGTCGCCTGCTGGTCGCTCGCCACCCTCGCCGACTTCGCCAGCCCGCATTGGGGCGAAGCGGCGTGGCGACCCGCAGGACAATTGCTGATCGCCGGCACCCTGCTGGCGATTCCGGCTTTGCTCGCGGGTTTCTACGAATTGGTTCGCGTCGCCGACGACAGCCCGGCCCTGCACGATTTGTATTGGCATATGGGCGCGATGTCGACGGCGCTGCTGTTGTACGCGATCAGTCTGTTCGCCCGGCTCGATCACTCCACGCTGCTCGCGCCAGGCACCGGCGCCGTCGCGTGCAGCGCGCTCGGCTTCGTCGCGCTCGGCATCGGCGGCTGGCTCGGCGGCAAACTGGTTTATAGGCACCGGCTTGGCGGCGACACCATACGCCGGTAATTCGTTTCGATCACCACAGGGGCAACACCATGAGACTGACCGCACCGGCCAAGGCGCCGAAACTTCCGCTGACCGACATCGAAGGCAAGTCGGTTTTCCTCGGCACGAATGGCCGCCGCACCTTGCTGTGCTTTTTCCGCGATCCGGCCTGCCCGTTTTGCAATTTCCGTATCTACGAATTGACCCAGAAGCATGCCAGCCTTGCCGCGCTCGGCGTGGATGTGATCGCGGTGTTTTCCGCTTCGGCAGAAGATGTGCGGCGTTTCGTTTCGCGCCAGCCACGGCCGTTCCCGGTGATCGCCGATCCGACCGGCGCGACTTACCAGGCCTACGGCATCGAGCGTTCGACCTGGCGCAAGTACAAGGGCATTCTCACGCGCATTCCGACCCTGCTCAAGGGCCTGCGCATCGTAGGCCTGGCCGGGCTGAAGACGACAAACCTCATGCCCGCGGATTTCCTGATCGACGAACACGGGCGCATCGCCGAAACGCACTACGGCACTGATGCCGGCGACCGCATTGCGTTCGAGCGCGTGGAGTTGTTCCTGGCGCGCGGGTTGCTCAACCGCGTGGCGGCGTGATCAACGCGTCAGCGCACTGACGATTGCGGCATACAGGTCCGGCAGTCGTTCCAATTCGTCCAGCGCGATGTGCTCGTCGATCTTGTGGATCGAGGCATTCACGGGGCCGACTTCGACGACTTCGGCGCCGAGCGGCGCGATGAAGCGCGCGTCGGATGTGCCGCCGCCGGTATCCGCGCGCGGCGCGATTCCACAAATATCTTTTATCGCATTTTCCACAACCGCGCGCAGCGCTCCGGCCTGGGTCAGGAACGGCTCACCCGACAAGTCCCACCACAGCTCGAAGTCCAGGCCGTGCTGGCGCAAAATCGCCTCGGTGCGCTCGCGCAGGCTTTGCGCCGTGCTCGCGGTGCAGAAGCGGAAATTGAATTTTGCTTCCAGCATGCCGGGCACGACATTCAACGCACCCGTGCCGGAATGCACATTGGAAATCTGGAACGAGGTCGGCGGAAACTCTGCATTGCCCTCGTCCCAGCGCGTGACGCTGAGTTCGGCAAGCGCCGGTGCGGCGAGATGGATCGGATTGAGCACCTTGTCGGGATACGCGACATGACCTTGCACGCCATGCACGATCAGGCTCCCGGACAGCGAGCCGCGCCGACCCACGCGCATGATGTCACCAAGTTTCTCGGCAGATGATGGCTCGCCGACCACGCACCAGTCGATGCGCTGGTCGCGACGGCGAAACTCCCCGACCACGCGCCGAACGCCGTTCTCGTTGAGCGGACCTTCCTCGTCGCTGGTGAGCAGCACGCCGATCGTGCCGCGATGATGCGGATGCGCGGCGACGAAACGCTCGGCCGCAATCACCATCGCCGCCACGCCGGATTTCATGTCGGCCGCGCCGCGGCCGTACAGTTTCCCATCGCGTATCGAAGGCTCGAAGGGCGGGCTGGTCCACTCGCCTTCCGGCCCGGTCGGCACCACGTCGGTGTGACCGAGGAATACAAACACGGGATCGCCGCTGCCGTGCGTCGCCCACAGGTTCGACACATCGCCGAAATTCAGATTTTCGATCGTGAATCCGGCGCATTGCAGACGCTCCCCGATCAATGCCTGGCAACCCGCATCATCCGGCGTCAGCGAACGACGCCGGATCAGTTCGCGGGTCAGGTCGAGGACTTCGCTCACGAGGCGAACAACCGCTTGAAGAGATTATCGGTGAAACCCAGATGGACGCTTCCGTCATCGAGCACCGTCACCGGACGCCGTACCAACGCCGGATATTCCTTGATCAGCAGCAGCCATTCGGCATCCGAACCCGGCGATTTGCGCGCTGGCAAGAGATTGCGCCAGGTCGTGCCGCTGCGATTGACCAGTGCTTCCCAACTGCCGACGGCTTTCGCCCATTGCTTGAGCATTGCCGGTTCCACACGCTGATCGCGGTAATCGACGAAGACATGCGCGATCTTCTTGCGCTCGAGCCACTTGCGTGCTTTCTTGCACGTTTCGCATTTTTCCAAGCCGTACAAGGTAATCGACATGGCGCCGTTCAATCCCGCAGCAATTCGTTGAGCGAAGTCTTGGCCCGTGTTTTTTCGTCCACTTGCTTGACGATGACAGCGGCGTACAAGCTGTGCGAGCCATCCGCCGCCGGCAGGGAACCGGCAACAACGACGCTGCCGGCAGGTACGCGACCGTAATGGATCTGCCTTGTCGCGCGATCGTAAATGCGCGTGGACTGACCGAGGAACACGCCCATGCCGATCACGCTGCCGCGCTCGACGACCACGCCTTCGACGACTTCGGATCGCGCGCCGATGAAGCAATCGTCCTCGATGATCGTGGGCGCTGCCTGCAACGGTTCGAGCACGCCGCCGATACCGACGCCACCGGACAAATGCACATCTTTACCAATTTGCGCACATGACCCGACCGTGGCCCAGGTATCGACCATGGTCCCCGCACCGACGTATGCGCCGATGTTGACGAAGCTCGGCATCAGTACGACGTCGCGCGCGACATGCGCGCCGCGCCTCACGATCGCGCCGGGCACCACGCGCGCACCGAGCTCACGAAATCGTGTCGCGTCAAAACCGTCGAAACGCAACGGCACCTTGTCGAAATACGGCGCCGGCGCCGCGTCCATCACCGCATTCGGATGGATGCGGAACGACAGCAACACCGCTTTTTTCAGCCACTCGTTGACTCGCCATCCACCTGATCCATCCGGTTCGGCAACGCGGGAAGCGCCGGACTCCAGCGCGTCCAGCGCGGAATCGACAGCGGCACGCAACGATGCTTCGGCGCGATCCGGCGAAAGCGCGGCGCGATCTTGCCACGCCGATTCGATGATGTGACGCAGGTCATGCATGCCGCACCTTGTCGATGGAAGTGTCCAGGGCATTCGCAAGCGCGGCGCGCAAGGACTCGCGCGCGGCATCGCCGAGTATTGCGTCATGCTCGCCGCCGATCAAGAAAAAATCCTCGACGC
>JAFEFD010000494.1 GCA_018240765.1 Pseudomonadota bacterium
GTTGACGAAAACGGCAAGGCCGGCATCGACTTCGGCGTCTACGGCGCACCGGAAACCTATCTCGTCGATGCGCAGGGCGTGATCCGCTACAAGCACATCGGCAACCTGACGCCCGACATCATCGCCAGCGAATTGAGACCGGCCATCACTCGGCTCGGCGAGGCGCGGCCATGAAGCGCATTGCGCTCGTCATCGCGATCTTGATTGTCGGCCTGCACGCCGCGTTTGCCATCGACGTGTTGCCGTTCAAGGATCGCGCCGAAGAAGTGCGCTTCCAGAATCTCACCCGCCAGTTGCGCTGCCTGGTCTGCCAGAACCAGGACCTCGCCGATTCCGATGCGGATCTTGCCAAAGACCTGCGCCGCCAGGTCTTCGAGATGATGCAGTCCGGCAAGTCCGACGAACAGATCAAGCAATACCTGGTGTCGCGCTACAACGATTTCGTGCTCTACGATCCGCCGCTGCACGCCGGAACCTGGCTGCTGTGGTTCGGGCCGTTTGCGTTTCTTGCGCTCGGCGCGTTCGTCGTCACGCGCATCGTGCGCAAACGCGCCCGCGTTGCGCTTTCCGCCAATACGGATTCCGAGGAAGACTGGTGATGACCGTATTCGTTCTGATCGCCGCGCTGATGCTGGCCGCGGCGCTCGCATTCGTGTTGTCGCCGCTGCTGCGCGGCCCGCGTGCGCAACCGGCAACCGACGCGCGCCGCCTGCTCGCCCTGCTGGACGAATCACACAAAAACGGAATCCTGAGCGATGCCGAATACACCGCCAAGCGCGCCGAACTCGGCGAACGCCTGCTCGGTGCGCTGGATACGCCTGCGTCGCCGCGTCGCGGTTATCCCGTCGCTGTTGCGATCGCACTCTTGCTCCCGCTCGCGGCCATCATGCTGTACCGCATCGTCGGCACGCCGGCGGCACTTGCTCCCGGTGCGGAGACCACGGCGCAGGCACCGGCCGATCACGGCGCTGACATGGAACAGGCCATCGCCAAGCTTGCCGACAAGCTCAAGCAGAATCCGGACGACGCCGAAGGCTGGACCCTGCTCGGCCGTGCCTACGAGGCGACCCAGCGTTTCGATCAGGCGCGCGATGCGCTTAAGCATGCCTACGACCTGGCCAAGGGCGATCCGGATGTCGCCGTCGCCTACGCCGAGGCGCTGGCGCTATCGAGTCCGACGCGGCGCATCGAAGGCGAGCCGCGCCAGATTCTGGATGCGGCGCTGAAAGCAGCGCCGGACAACCAGCGCGGGCTGTGGCTGCTCGGGATAAGCGAATATCAGGGAAAGAAATACGACAACGCCATCGCCGCGTGGAAACACCTGCTCGGCGTATTGCCCAAGGATTCGGACATCATTCCATCCGTGCAGCAACAGATCGCGCGCGCCGAGTCCGAACGCGACGGCAAGCCGGTGCCAGCCGAAGAAACACAAACCGCATCCGCCGCAGCGCTGGAATCCGCAAGCGCACCCCAGCCGGCAGCCGAGGGCGCGCAATTGCACGTCGAGGTGGCACTGGATCCGAAACTGCGCGACAAACTCGCGCCGGGCGATGTCTTGTTCGTCTACGCCAAGGCCGCCGAGGGCCCACCGATGCCGCTTGCGATCCAGCGCATGGAGGCGAGCAAACTACCGGTCACGGTGACACTGACCGACGGCATGGGCATGCTGCCGAGCATGAAGCTGTCGCAATTCCCGCAGGTCGTCGTCGGTGCGCGCGTATCGAAATCCGGCAACGCGATGCCACAGAGCGGCGATTTGCAGGTGCTGTCGAAACCCATCTCGGTGACGACCACCGATCCAATCAGGCTGACGATCGATCAAGTCGTACCGTAAAATCGGCGGATGCCCGACGCCACCCGATACTTCAACCTGCCCTCGCCGTTTCCGATGAAGCGCGGCGGCGCGCTCACCGGCGCGCGCCTTGCCTACGAGACCTGGGGCAGGCTCAACGCCGCGCGCGACAACGCGATCTTCATCCTCACCGGCCTGTCGCCCAGCGCGCACGCCGCATCGAATGCGGACGACGCCACGCCCGGCTGGTGGGAAGACATGCTCGGGCCCGGCAAGCCCATCGACACGAATCGCTGGTTCGTGGTCTGCGTCAATTCGCTGGGCAGTTGCAAAGGCTCGACCGGACCGGCTTCGGTCGATCCGGCGATCGGAAAAGTATACAAATTAACTTTTCCGGAGCTGACGCTCGAAGACGTCGGCAATTCCGCGTACGCGCTGATGCGTGGACTGCGCATCGAAAAGCTCGCCTGCCTGATCGGCAACTCGATGGGTGGCATGAGCGCGCTCGGCTGGCTGGTCAATCATCCCGGCAGCGTGCGCGCGCACATCAGCATCTCGACCGCGCCGCAGGCCCAACCCTTTGCCATCGCGATCCGCTCGTTGCAGCGCGAAGCGATCCGCCTCGATCCCAACTGGAACGACGGCGATT
>JAFEFD010000495.1 GCA_018240765.1 Pseudomonadota bacterium
CTTGGTGAGGATGTGGCTCTTGAACGCGTGGCCGGCCTTGAACTTGCCGGACGCCGTCTTGCGGAACCGCTTGGCAGCGGCCCGATTGGTCTTGATCTTGGGCATGACCCAACTCCTTTCGATTGATCATTTACTCGCTCAAGCGGCAGCGGCGCTGCTCTTTCCATCCTGCTCGAACACAGCTTGTCTAAGCCTCGCAAATCTCACGAGGCGGGTTCCAGTTGCTTTTGCGAACATCCCTGATCGCGAGAATCGCAAAGCAGGCATCCTGCCTGCACTTTCCACAAAATCTTCTACTTCCGCTTCGGCGCCACCATCATCACCATCTGGCGGCCTTCAAAACGTGGAAAACTCTCGATCACCGATTCGTTGACGATGTCGGCCTGGATGCGCTTGACCATCTGCTCGCCCAGTTCCGTGTGCGCCATCTCGCGGCCCTTGAAGCGGACGACGACCTTGACCTTGTCGCCTTCTTCGAGGAAGCGCTTCATGTTGCGCATCTTCACGTTGTAGTCGCCGTCTTCGGTCGAGGGCCGGAATTTCAATTCCTTGATCTCGACCTGCTTGGTCTTGCGCTTGGCTGCATGCGCCTTTTTCTGCATCTCGAACTTGAACTTGCCGAAGTCCATGATGCGGCAGACCGGCGGGTCGGCGTTGGGCTGGATTTCGACCAGATCGAGGCCGACGTCCTGGGCCATGCCGAGCGCCTCGTCGCGCGAAAGCACGCCGACCTGTTCTCCATCTGCGCCAATTACGCGCACCCGCGGAACACGAATCTCCGTGTTCTTGCGGTTAGCTTTTTCGGTGACGATAACCAACCCTCCAACAAACCTTTTTATTCAACAACTTGCGAACGACTTCAAGGCGGCATCGCACGCAAACGAACAAGGGGCGCGAATTTTATCGGCAAATCCGCGCCCGTGCAACAGAATCCTTGATTTACAAGGGTTTGCGCTGCTTACGTTCCGGCGCGCAAACGTCCGGCAAAATCCGGCGCCGTCATCGTGCCCAGATCTTCGCCGGCGCGCGTACGCACGGAAACCTGGCCTTGCTCCTTTTCGCGATCGCCGACAACCAGCAGGTACGGCACCTTTTGCAAGGTGTGCTCGCGGATCTTGTAGCCGATCTTCTCGTTGCGCGTATCCGCTTCGGCGCGGAAACCCTGCTTTTGCAGATCCGCAACGACCTCGGCGACGTAACCGGCTTGTGCATCGGTGATGTTCATGACCACCGCCTGCACCGGCGCCAGCCACGCCGGGAACGCGCCGGTGTGGTGCTCGATCAGGATCCCGATGAAGCGCTCCATCGAGCCGACGATGGCCCGATGCAGCATCACCGGATGCCGCCGCTGCGAATGCTCATCGACGTATTCGGCGCCAAGGCGCTCGGGCATCATGAAGTCGACCTGCATGGTACCGAGCTGCCAGGTGCGGCCGATCGCGTCCTTGAGGTGATACTCGATCTTCGGCCCGTAGAACGCACCTTCGCCCGGCAGTTCCTGCCAGGCCACTCCGGCCGCGCGCAACGCCGAGCGCAAGGCGTTCTCGGCCTTGTCCCAGGTCGCGTCGTCGCCAAGGCGCGGCTCGGGACGCAGCGCGATCTTGAGCTGCACGTCGGTAAATCCGAAATCCGCATACACCTTCATCGCCTGCGCATGGAACGCGGTGACTTCGGATTCGATCTGATCCTCGGTGCAGAAGATGTGGCCGTCGTCCTGGGTAAATCCGCGTACACGCAGGATGCCATGCAGCGCGCCGGACGGCTCGTTGCGATGGCAGCCGCCGAATTCGCCGTAGCGGATCGGCAGGTCGCGATAGCTGTGCAGGCCGTGATTGAAAATCTGCACATGGCCGGGACAGTTCATCGGCTTTAGCGCATAGGTACGCTTCTCCGATTCGGTGAAGAACATGTTGTCCTTGTAGTTGTCCCAGTGCCCGGATTTCTTCCATAACGTTACGTCGAGAACCTGTGGCGCCTTCACTTCGCCGTAGCCGGTTTCGCGATAGACACGACGCATGTACTGCTCGACCACCTGCCAGATCGACCAACCTTTCGGATGCCAGAACACCAGGCCCGGCGCCTCTTCCTGCAAATGGAACAGGTCGAGCTGCTTGGCGATCTTGCGGTGGTCACGCTTCTCGGCTTCTTCGAGCTGGGTCAGGTACGACTTCAGGTCCTTGTCGTTGAGCCAGGCCGTGCCGTAGACGCGCTGGAGCATTTCGTTTTTGGAATCGCCACGCCAATACGCGCCGGCGACCTTCATCAGCTTGAACGCGCGCAGCTTGTTCGTGTTCGGCACGTGCGGGCCACGACACAAGTCGATCCAATCGCCCTGCCCATACAGCGAGATCACCTCGCCCGGCGGGATGATCTCGTCGATGATCTGCGCCTTGTAGACCTCACCCTTGTCCTTGAAGAACTTGATCGCGTCGTCCTTGGCCATCACGCTGCGTTGCACGGGCAGCGCTTCGGCGACGATCTTCTTCATTTCCGCCTCGATCTTGTCGAGGTCGTCCGGCGTAAACGGCGTCTTGCGCGCGAAGTCGTAATAAAAGCCGTTGTCGATGACCGGGCCGATCGTCACCTGCGTATCCGGGAACAGCCGCTGCGTCGCCTGCGCGAGCAAGTGCGCGGTCGAGTGGCGCAGGATGTCCAGCGCCTCCGGACTTTTCTCGGTGATGATGGCGAGGTTCGCGTCGTGGTCGATCTCGAAGCTGGTATCGACCAGCTTGCCGTCGACCTTGCCGGCCAGCGCGGCCTTGGCCAGGCCCGCGCCGATGGAAGCGGCGACGTCGCCAACCGTCACGGGATGATCGAATGGACGTTGGCTGCCGTCGGGGAGGGTGATGTTGATCATGGTTGGAATTCCAGACAATAAAAAAGGGCGCACCGCGCCCTTTCCCAGGAAATGCGTATGCGTCGTGTTATTCGTTGGCGGTCCAAGTTGACATGTCGCACGCTCGACCGCGGTTACCCGGCGGCTGCCTTGTATTGAACTGACGCGATTCTCCCACGCGGACGGCCCGCTTTCAATCGTGCCCATGACCTTCGGCCATGACACGCATCCGGCTGGCCGCTATGCTCGCCGGCCATCGTGTCCGAAATCGGGGGTTGCCCATGCGTCTGTCCATTCACGGTTTGCTGTTCGCCGCCTGCCTGGCGTGCCCACCCTGCGCGGCAATAGCCGATGACCACTTCGCGCGCGACCCGCAACAGCCGGTCGATCAGGCCTACACGGCGAAGATCGCCGAGTACACGACCGAGCCTTACTTCAATTCGCCATTGACCAATTACCTGCCGGCATCCAAGACGGTGCCGACGCCCGAGAAAGCGCTGGGTTACATCGCCGGGGCGCCAAACAATCTGCCGTATGCGGAAGACGTCTACCGCTATTTCCGCCTGCTGGAGAAATCCACGCTGCGTGTGAAGGTATTCACGATCGGGCATACCGAGGAAGGCCGCGAGATGATCGCGGTGGCGGTCGCCGACGAAGCGCTGATGAAGGACCTGAACGCGAACAAGGCACGCCTCGCGCAACTTGCCGATCCGCGCACACTCGGGTTGGACGACGCCAAGGCCGCGGAAATCGTCAAGCAGACGACGCCGGTCTACTACATCACCGCGACCATCCATTCCACCGAAACCGGTTCGCCGACCTCGGTGATGGAACTGGCCTACCGCCTCGCCGTGGACGACGCGCCGTATATCC
>JAFEFD010000496.1 GCA_018240765.1 Pseudomonadota bacterium
CTCGCTCATGTCGGCAGCTTCACGTAGCGCGGCGTGTAACGCCGGATCAGATACGCACCCAGCGCAAACAAGGCGAATGAAATCAGCGTGACCCGTCCGAGCGCCCACCAATCCGGCCAGCGCGCATACATCAATACGTCGCGCGCGGCATCGATCAATTCGACGATCGGATTGAGTTCGAACCAGTGACGCAAATCCGGGGGCATCGAATCCAGCGAAAACACGACGCCAGACAGGAACATCACCACTTGCAGCACCTGCTCGATGACGAAGCGCAGGTCCGGCACGAACGGCATCATCGCCCCGACCAGATAGGCAATCGCCGCGGTGAAGACCAATTCAACCAGCAACACCGGGATCAGCGCAAAGCAGGTGACGTTCGGCTTGTAGCCATAGGCCCACAGGATCACCAGCAGCAAGGCGAGGATGAAGGCGAACTTCACCGTGTCGGCGAGGATCTGCACGCTCGGGAAGACCTGCAGCGGCAACCGCACCTGGCGGATCAGGTTGAGCTGCTGCCAGATCGACAGTCCGCCATGGCTGACGCCGGACTTGAACCATTGCCAGAACGTGAGCCCGACGAGCAGGAACGGCACATAGTCTCGCTGGCCGGTCTTGAGCACCACCGCGAACACGAGGTAGTACGTGGCCATGTTCATCGCCGGTTCGATGATCCACCACAAAAACCCGAGGTACGAGCGCGCCCGCTCGGCGCGCAGCTCCGCATAGGTCGAGAAAAGGATCAGCTCCAGCCAGTGCAGGCGCATGCCGCGTCAGGGCTTTTTCGCCGTGGCCGGATGACGCTTGGCCGGAACGTGGAACACCGGCGTGAATTTTTCGCGCGCCCCATCCGTGGAAATGGACTCGACGTAGTACCAGTAATCCTTGCACGGATCGATGCTGTCGTCCGCAAATTCGTAATTGTGGGTTTCCGGCGTGGTGCCATTGCCCAGGATCGGCGTCTTGGTCAGCTTGACGAACGGACCTTTTTCGCTCTCGCCACGATAGACATCGTAGCCGAAGTTTTCTTCTTCGCTCGCCGTCGTCCAGTGCGCGGTGTTCTTGACCCGTTGTGCCGCCGCAACCTTGTCCTGATTGCCGCAGCTGCCGCCGGCGGGCGCCGCGGCGAACGCCGCAACGGGCATGACCAGCGCGAGGCTGGCGAGAAAACGAATCGACATGACGGACTCCGAAAACGCACTGCAGGTATGCCGCGCACGATAGCGGCAGCGGTGCGATGGTGCAATCACGCCGCCTCGATCCGCACCACGAACTTTGCGCCGCCGAGCGCATCGGAGCGGGTGACTTCGAGCTTGCCGCGATACGCCTTGAGCAGATCCTGCACGATGGCCAGGCCAATGCCGTGGCCCTGCACGCGCTCATCGCCGCGCACGCCGCGCTGCAGCAGATGTTCCACGTTCTCGGCCGCGATGCCGGGGCCGTCGTCCTCGACCACGATTTCCAGACCGCTGCGTCGCGCGCCCGGCGCGGGCAGCGCGCGCGCGCTGAGCAAAACCTGATGCCGCGCCCACTTGAACGCGTTTTCCAGCAGGTTGCCGAGCAATTCGAGCAAGTCGCCGGCCTCGCCGTAAAAACGCGCCTGCGCCTGGATCTCGAATTCGCACAGGATGTTGCGCGCGGAATGGACTTTTTCCAGGCTGGCGACGATTTCTTCGGCATGCGGCTGCAATGCGATCGGCGTGGCGAACGTGGAGTGCCCGGACGCTGCCGCGCGCGCCAACTGGTAAGCAATGATCTGGTCCATGCGCCCGGCCTGTTCGAGCACGCTCCAACGCATCGTCTCACCGCTGGCGCCGGATTCGAGCTCATTGCGAATCACTGCAAGCGGTGTCTTGAGACTATGCGCCAGATCCGACAGCGTGTTGCGATAGCGCCCGATGTGCTCGCGTTCGCCGTCGATGAAACGATTGAGGTTCACGGCCAGACCCGCCAGTTCGCGCGGATATGCCGTGGACAGGTGCTCGCGTTCGCCACGCTCGACCCGCATCAGGTCGTCGGCAATCCGGCGCAGCGGGCGCAAACTCCAACGCAGCGTCGCCAGCAGCAGAACCAGCAGCAGCGCGCCGAGTCCTCCAAGATATTCGAACAGGCTGCGCCGGAACACATCGCGCTGGTTGGCGAGCAGACGCGCGTCCTCGGCCACGTGCAAGGTGAGGTTTACCGCGCCGCGATTGGGCACGTCCCAGGTCACGCCGAGACTGAACATGTATACGTCGGCATCCGCGCCCGGCACCGGTCCGGCGAACTCCGCTGCGCCCGGTTTGAGAGTGCCATCAAACGGCAATTTCATTGCAACCGCCGACAGCGAACGCCAACTCGAGGCCAGTTTGCCGTTGTTCTCCACCGGTCCGACGACACCGGCGTAAAGGCCGCCGTCGGGACGATCGAAACGCGGATCCGGGGATACGTCCGGCGGCAGCCAGCGCCGCGAGCGCGCCACGTCCGACGCGGCAAGGTAACCGTAGACGTAGCTTTGCAGACGATCGCGCAGCGCGCTGCGCAGGGTTTCGTAAACCGCCTGGTCGAGCGCGAATCCGGTCAGGCCGAGGAACGCCGCCAGCGCGATGCCGGCAGCGAGCAACGAGCGCGCCTGGATCGACAGCGGGCGGCGCTGCGCCATTGGCGACGGATCAGGCGGCAGCCGGTGGCGGCACAGGCGTGTTGTCCGTGCGCGGGATCGCGAAACGGTAGCCGCGGCCGCGCACGGTTTCGATCGGTTTGAGCGTGTTGTCCGGATCGAGCTTGCGGCGCAGGCGGCCGATGAAAACCTCGAGCACGTTCGAATCGCGGTCGAAATCCTGCTGGTAGATGTGCTCGGTCAGATCCGCTTTCGACACCAGTTCGCCGGCGTGCAGGATCAGGAATTCCAGCACCTTGTATTCGTAGCTGGTCAGATCCGCGACCTGGCCTGCCACCTTGACCGTTTGCGCCGTCGTGTCGAGTACGATCGGCCCGCATTCGAGCACGGGTTTCGTCCAGCCGCTGGCGCGGCGCACCAGCGCGTTGATGCGCGCGAGCAGTTCCTCGACATGGAAGGGCTTGACCAGGTAATCGTCCGCGCCCTGCTTCAGACCCGTAACCTTGTCCTGCCAGCTCGTGCGTGCGGTGAGGATCAGGATCGGGCAGCGCTGGCCGGCAGCGCGCAGGTCGTTGATCAGCTCCATGCCGGATTTCTTCGGCAGGCCCAGGTCGATGATGGCGACGTCGAACGGCACTTCACGGCCCAGGTACAGGCCTTCGTCGCCGTCGGCCGCCATGTCCACCGCATAGCCTTCGCGTTTCAGCCGCGCGGCGAGCGTCTCGCGCAACGGCGCTTCGTCTTCGACCAGCAGAATGCGCATGGAGATTCCTTTGGTTGGTTACGATCCGGATTGTTCGGCCGGCACTTCGATTACGCGCACCTGGCCATCGCGCGTCAACACCTTGATGCGGTAGATCGTGTGCCTGCCGAAATGCTTGGTTTCCGCCGACAACACCTTGCCGTGCGTGTCGCGTTCGACCTTGTCGATGGCCTGTTGCAAGGTGATCGTTTTCTCCGCCCACGCCGCGGTGACCGCGAACAAGGCGGCAAGGGCGGCAAGGGCGGCGCGGCGTTTCATGTCCGAATGATAACGCGGCGGCAATGTAATCGGGCCTGAATCGCTAGGCGGCCCGCGGCCGCGCATGCTCGCGCAAGGCCGCCAGCGCGGCCTCGACAGCGCGGAAATCCGCGCCCGCCGCGCGCATGTGTTCGCTCAGGTAACGCCGGAACGCGCGCGCACCTGGCTCGCCCAGGTACAAGCCCAGTACATGCCGGACGATGTGGTGCAGCGCTTCACCGCGGCGCAATTGCGCGGCGATGTAGGGCGCCAACGCGTGCAGCACCTCATCGCGCGCCGGCAGCGGTGTGCCGAAAAGTGCGTGCTCGATGCGCGCCAGCACGTATGGATCATGGTACGCCGCACGACCGAACATCACGCCGTCGACATGCTGCAAATGGGACTTTGCCGCATCTGCATCGACGATGCCGCCATTGATGACGACCGTCAATTGCGGAAACTCCTGCTTCAATCGATACACTCGCGGATAATTCAAGGGCGGGACTTCGCGGTTCTCCTTCGGACTCAGTCCGTGCAGCCACGCCTTGCGCGCGTGCACAATCAACACTTCGAGTCCGGCGTCAACCAGGATTTGCGCGAAGCGATGAAGGTCTTCGTAATCGTCCTGTTCGTCTACACCGATTCGACACTTCACCGTCACGGGAACCTTCACCGCCGCGCGCATCGCGAGCACGCAATCGGCAACGAGCTGAGGTTCGCGCATCAGACAGGCGCCGAAACGACCGGACTGCACGCGGTCCGACGGGCAGCCGACATTGAGATTGATCTCGTCGTAGCCGAACTCGACGCCGATGCGCGCTG
>JAFEFD010000497.1 GCA_018240765.1 Pseudomonadota bacterium
CTTGCGCAACGCGCGCACATAGGTCTGCGAACCGCCCTTGACCACCCGCCACTGCGGACGATCGCGCATCTGCAGCATCTGGTGGTTGGCCATGAATTGCACGAGGTATTTCGCGGGAAACTTCACGATCTGCGATGACGGCGACGACCACAGTGCGCTGGCCATCGGCAGCAGATGGTCGCCGGCGAAGGCATGCGAATAACGGTGTTCGTCCAGATACTCGCCGAGCGTGGGCCCCGCGTTCGGATCATCGAGCAGCGCCGGCGCGTCGCGGTAGAAACGTTTGAGATCGGCCAGCATGCGCCAGAAGCGTGGCGAGACGAGGTTGCGACGCTGGCAGAACAGGCCGGCCAGATCGGTCGCGTTGTATTCCAGGCCGCTGCGCTCGTTTTTCACGGCAAAGCTCATCGTGGTCGGCTGTGATTCGACACCGAGTTCGTCGAACACTTTGTGCAAAAGCGGATAATGCGGGGGATTGAATACGATGAAGCCGCTGTCCACCGCGTAGCGGCGCCCGCTGATATCGACATCGTGCGTGTGTGTGTGTCCGCCCAGGTAGTCGTTTGCTTCGAACAGCGTCACTTCGTGCTCCCGAGCCAGCAACCACGCGCTGGCCAGTCCCGCGATTCCCGAGCCCACCACGGCAATACGCATCAGTGCGTCCGCCGCAGTCCGGCCGGCGCCGGTTTCAAGTCCCACACCAGTCCACAGGTCGCAAATGCGCGCAGCAGGTAGTACGTCAGATCGAACTCCCACCAGCGGAATCCCTGGCGCGCGGAACCCGGGAAGTGGTGATGGTTGTTGTGCCAGCCTTCGCCGAACGTGATCAACGCGAGCAGCCAGTTGTTGCGGCTGTTGTCGCGCGTGGCGAAGCGGCGCGAACCGAAGCGGTGGGCGACGGAATTGATCGTGACCGTGGCGTGGAACAGCACCACGGTGGACACGAAGAATCCCCAGATCAGCATCTGCGCGCCGCTCGTGTGCAGTTCCGGATATGCCGCACCGAGCCAGCGGCCGAAGAAATACAGCGCCACCGCCAGCAAAATCGGCACGGCGATGTCGAAGCGATCCAGCCAGCGCAGTTCCGGATAGCGGCGCAGGTCCGGGATCACTTCCCAATCCGTGCGGAAGCCACGCGGAGTCAGGAACCAGCCCATGTGGCTCCACCAGAATCCGCGCTGGAGCGGCGAATGGATGTCGGCTTCCGTATCCGCATGCCGATGATGATTGCGGTGATGCGCGGCCCACCACAGTGGCCCTCTCTGCACGCACGCGGCCCCGATCAAGGCGAAGACGAATTGCAGAGCGCGTGACGTCTTGAACGCGCGGTGAGAAAAATAGCGATGATAGAAACCGGTCAGCGCGAACATGCGCAGCGCGTACAACGCGGCAGCGACCGCGAATGCGGCCCACGAAAATCCCACCCAGATTACGCCCAGACACGCCAGATGCAGCCCGATGAACGGAATCACCCGCAGCCAGTCGATGCGCTCGGTGTCCACGCCCGCGCGGGACGCCGCTGCATCGGTATCAAACCACTGCGCAATGGCGGTCAGCGGTCGGTTTTCTGCGCTGGACGATGGGCTACGCACGACGACTCCTGGCGGGGACGGCGCAGTGTCGTGTGTGGCGGGTGACGGCGCGGTGAAGACGGCGTCACGGCGTCTTCATCGAACGCGGCACTACAGATTGAGTTCGACCTGGGTCTTGACCGAATTGGCGATGAAGCAGGCCGCATGCGCACGAGCCTGCAGCGCCGCGTATTCGTCGGCATTGGGCCGCTTGTCGCCGGAGAACGTCACTTTCGGCGCGAGCGTCGCCTTGACCACGGCCATCTTGCCGTCGGCGTTCTTGCCGAGTTCGGCGACAGCATCATCGTGATAGCTGTCAATGGTGTACCCGCGGTTCGCCGCGATGGCGAGAAAAGTCAGCATGTGACAGCTCGACAGTGCGGCGAGCAGCAACTCTTCCGGGTTGCTGGCCGAAGCGTCGCCGCCGTAGTCGCCGGACGCGGAGGAATTACGCAGGGTCTGGCCACCTTCGAAACGGACGGCATGATTCTTTGTGTAGTTGCCTCGTTCGAATGGCCCGCCGTTGCGTGACCAATCCAGTGTGATGCGATGATCCGACATGATGCTTTCCCTCCCGCGGCTTTGACGAAGTGCCAACAATACGGCAACGTGCGTGCATGAACCGCAAGCCTAACCCATCGCCGCCACCGCGTCATCGCAGGGTCGCTGGCGCGGCCGAACCGGCACCGCGCCATGGCCTGGCGCGGGTGTTGAGCAAGCTGGGCGTGTGTTCACGCACGCAAGCGCAGGCATTGGTGCGGGCCGGGCGCGTGCGCGTGGATGGTCGCATCGTGCACGATCCCGAGGCGCCGACGAGTACGCAGCGCTCGCGCATCAGTCTCGATGGCGCGGATATTGTCGCTGCGGAGAAAATCTACCTGATGCTCAACAAGCCACGTGGCTGCGTCACCACGACGAGCGACGAACGCGGTCGCGACACGGTGTATACCTTGCTGCAAGATGGAAAATTTCCGTGGCTGGCACCGGTCGGCCGACTGGACAAGGCCAGCGAAGGCCTGCTGCTGTTCACGAACGATAGCGCATGGGCGGCGCGATTGACGGATCCGGCCTCGCATCTGGACAAGACCTACCACGTGCAGATTGACCGCTTGCCCGATGCCGATTTGCTTGCCCGCCTGCGTGCCGGCATCGCTGACGACGGCGAAGTGTTGCTGGCAAAATCGGTGTGCGAGCTGCGCCGTGGCGACAAGAATAGTTGGCTCGAAATCGTTCTCGACGAAGGCCGCAACCGGCACATCCGGCGCCTGCTGGCGGGACTCGACATTGCCGTGCTGCGCTTGATCCGGGTTGCGATGGGAACGCTCGTGCTGGGCGAACTGGCGAAAGGTCAGTGGCGGGTGCTGAGCGGCGCCGAGGTTGCGGCGCTGAAGCAATCCGCGCCATGACCCGACACGTCCGCACCGCAGACATTCGCGGCGCCAGTCGCCTCGTTGTCGACGCGACGATCGGTCTGGCCAGTCTGGTCGAAACCATGCATCACAATATCCTGCGCACACCCGGCATTCTCGGCAAGGCGACGCAGGAGCCGGCGTCAGGAATTACCGGATTTGTATACAAGACCGTTCGTGGAGTGACACGCCTGGTCGGCGGGAGCATCGATGCGGTACTCGGGCGGCTGGTTCCGGTGTTCGACGGCGAAGCATCGTCGCAAGAACGCGAAGCCGTGCTGGCGGCGTTGAATGGCGTACTTGGCGATCATTTGCAGGCCGGCGCGAATCCACTGGCGATCACGATGCAGTTGCGTCGCGAAGGGCAGGCGCTCGAATTGGATCGCGCGGCGCTGGCGAAGGCGATTCCCGCGGCGACCGGCAAGGTGCTGCTGCTCGTGCATGGCTTGTGCATGAACGATCTGCAATGGCGGCGCAAGGAGCACGATCATGGTGCGGCACTGGCCGCCGATGCCGGATTCACCCCGGTGTATCTGCATTACAACACCGGTTTGCATATTTTCGCCAATGGACGCGCGTTCGCTGCACAGATCGAGGCGTTGCTGCAGGCGTGGCCGGTGCGCGTGGACGAGCTGGCGATCCTTGCCCACAGCATGGGCGGGCTGGTTGTGCGCAGTGCCTGCCACTACGGCGAGCTCGCGCAACAGGGCTGGTTGCGGCATCTGGGCAAGCTGGTTTTTCTCGGCACGCCGCATCACGGCGCGGCGCTGGAACGCGGCGGCAACTGGGTGGACCTGCTGCTGGATGCCAGTCCCTACACGACTGCGTTCGCGCGCCTGGGAAAAATCCGCAGCGCCGGCATCACCGATCTACGTTTCGGCAGCGTGGTCGATGAGGATTGGGAGCAGCGTGACCGTTTCGCGCGTTCGCGCCAGCGATGTCGTGTCGTGCCGCTGCCTGCCCACGTGAAGTGCTACGCGATCGCCGCGTCGATCGCGAGCCGGCGCGGCAAGCTCAGCGAAAGATTGCTCGGCGACGGTCTGGTCTCGATCGCCAGCGCGCTCGGCGAAGATCCGCGCGGGCGCAGAAACCTTGCGCTGCCGAAACGCCGGCAGTGGATCGGCTACGGCATGAATCACCTGGATTTGCTCGATCGCAGCGAGGTGTATGCGCAGATTTGTCGCTGGTTTTCAGAACCGCAACGACAGGCAACTTAGCGCGCCATCCATCTTGCGGAATTCCGACATGTCGAGCGCGACGACCGGGTAGCCGAATGCACGCACGCGCGATGCGAATTGCGGGAATCCGGCGGACACGATCACGGATTCGTTGATGCGCAGGAAATTGGCCGCATAACTTTCGCTGGCCGCAATGCGCACGATGGTGAAGTCGCTGAAAGCGGCATGACCGGCCAGCGCATCGATCAACACCAGCCGCTTGTCGCCCAGATACGAGATGCCGCTTTTCAGGTGCAGGATTCCATTCACTTCGCGGATATCGACAGTGCCCGAAGTGAAGCCTTCCTGCGCAAGAATGGCAGCGAGCTGGCGTGCGCCTTCGGCATTGGTGCGTTCCGAAATGCCGATGAAGAAGTGATTCTCGACCTGGCAGATATCGCCGCCATCGACTGTACCCGGCGCGACGATGGCGTGCGTGCGTTCGAATTCACTGCGCAAGACCGGCTCGATCGCGGCAACCTCGCCGGCGCGGCTGGCGGCGCCGGGGCGGGTCAGGATTGCGCAACGATCCGTGACGATGGCGGTGTCTTCGACGAAGGTGGAATCGGCAAATCGGTCATCGGCGGGCAGGCGCGTCAGCACCAACCCGCTTTGCTCCAGCGCCGCGCAGTAGCGCGCATGCTGCTCCAGCGCCAGGCCCAAGTCGGGTTTGCCCAGATCGACACTGGTCAAACCCTGCGCGAAGTTGGCACCGGGTGGGCGAACGATGGCGTGCGTGAAGGCGGTCATGCCTTGAGCACGCCCAACTTTTTCCCGACCTTCGTGAACGCCGCCACGGCCTGGTCGATCTGCTCGCGTGTGTGCGCGGCGCTCATTTGCGTGCGGATGCGCGCCTGGCCCTGCGCCACGACCGGGAAGAAGAATCCGATCACGTAGATGCCTTCGTCGAGTAGATCCTTGGCGAATTGCTGTGCGAGCTTGGCGTCGTAGAGCATCACCGGCGCGATCGGATGCGTGCCGGGCTTGATGTCGAAGCCAGCCTTGGTCATTTTTTCGCGGAAGTACAGTGCGTTCGCGTTGACCTTGTCGCGCAGCGCGCTCGACGAGGACAGCATCTCGAACACCTTGATTGAAGCGGCCACGAGCGGCGGCGGCAGGGTGTTCGAAAACAAGTAAGGCCGCGAGCGCTGGCGCAGCAGGTCGATGATTTCGCGCCTTCCGGTCGTGAAGCCGCCGGAGCCGCCGCCGAGGGCCTTGCCGAGGGTGGATGTGAACACGTCGACCTCGTCCAGCACGCCGTGCAATTCCGCCGAGCCGCGTCCGGTCGGGCCGACGAATCCGGTCGCGTGTGAGTCGTCCACCATCAGCAGCGCGTTGTATTTCTTCTTCAGCGCGACGATCTGGTCGAGCTTGGCGATAAACCCGTCCATCGAAAAAACGCCGTCGGTCGCGATCAGGCGCGTGCGTTTGCCTTGTGTTTCCTGCAGGTGCTTCTCGAGTTCCGCCATATCGGAATTCGCGTAGCGACGGCGTTCGGCCTTGCACAGGCGGATGCCGTCGATGATCGATGCATGGTTGAGCGCATCCGAAATCACCACGTCCTCTTCGCCGAGGATGGTCTCGAACAGGCCGCCGTTGGCATCGAAACACGAGGTATACAAAATCGCATCGTCGGTGCCGAAGAACG
>JAFEFD010000498.1 GCA_018240765.1 Pseudomonadota bacterium
CTTTTCTCCTTTCTGCACCCGTTCGACCAGGGCCAGGTCCGACTCGTTGTCGCCCATCCGGGCATTACTCCTGTAGTGGCGTCCCGGTCACGCCGGGCACATAGACAAAACCGCGGCGAACAAGTTCACTCGCCCGTGCGCGATACGGACTAGACCGCAGCCGCCCCCGCAAGCGCATTCTGGAACACCCGCTCGCGCTCGGCCAGCAGGTTCTCGAAACTGGCCGCCGGCAAGGGCCGGCAGAACAGGTAACCTTGCAGTTCCTCGCAGCCTTCCGCGCGCAGGAAATCCAGGTGCTGCTCGATCTCGACGCCCTCGGCGACCACCTTGCGGCCGAGGTTGTGCGCCATGCCGATGGTGGCGCGCACGATCGCCTCGTCATCCGGATCCACGCCGATGTTGCGCACGAAGGTCTGGTCGATCTTGATGCGATCGGCCGGAAAACGCTTGATGTAGTCCAGCGAGGACTGGCCGGTACCGAAATCGTCGATCGCGATATGACAACCCAGGTTGCGCAACCCCTGCAAGGTATCGAGCAGGTTCGGGATGTTCTTGACGTTGATGCTTTCGGTGACTTCCAGATCCAGCAGGGTCGGCTCCAGGCCGGTTTCCGACAGCGCGCTGGCAACCACGTCGACCAGGCTGGTCTGGCGCAGTTGCACCGCCGAAAGATTCACGCTGACGCGCAAATTGAGTCCATATTTATCCTGCCAGCGACGCGCGTCCGCACAGGCCGTGCGCAACACCCATTCGCCAATCGACACGATCAGGCCGTTTTCCTCGGCCAGCGGGATGAAGAAACCGGGGCTGATCATGCCCAGTTCCGGATGTTCCCAGCGGATCAGCGCCTCCATCCCCGAGATGTCCTCGCTGGACGTGGTCACCTGCGGCTGGTAGTAGACGCGCAGCTCGCCGTTCTTTTCCGCGACGCGCAGCTTCGATTCCAGTGCCAGACGCTGCTGGTGTGATTCCTCGGGCACCGCCACGTAAGTCTGGAAATTGTTCCGGCCCATGCCCTTGGCGCTGTACATGGCCACGTCCGCGTGCTTGAGCAGGCGCTCGGCATTGGTCGCGTCGTCCGGATAAAAACTCACGCCGATGCTGGCCGTGATGTGCAATTCGCTGCCATCCGCGAGGGTCAGCGGCACCTCCATCACGCGCACGATTTTCTCGGCGATGCGCATGACATCGTCGCGCTGCACGATATGGCGCAGGATCATGGTGAATTCATCGCCGGCATAGCGCGCGACCGTGTCGGATGCGCGCACGCTGCCGCGCAGGCGTTTGGCTACCGCAATCAGGACTTCATCGCCTATGCCATGGCCGAGCGAATCGTTGATGCTCTTGAAGCGATCCAGGTCCACGAACAATACGGAGAACATCTCGCCGGTGCGATGCGCTTCCTTGATCGTCGTTTCCAGCCGGTCGTTGAACAGCAACCGGTTCGGCAATCCGGTGAGTGCATCCTGCAGGCCCTTGGCGCGACCCTGCTCGCGCGAGCGCCGCAACTCGAGCTCCAGCGCAAGGCGCGCCGCGATGGTGCGCAACGTATCCAGGATCAGGTCGTCGGCAGCCAGCGCCTGGCGACGGGCGATCAACAAGGCGCCCAGCGTACTGCGGCGCTCATCACGCAGCGGCAGTCCGATCAAGGCTTCGAAGCGGAAGAATTCGATGAACGGATCCTGCGCAAGTGCCTGCGCGGCACGCTCACCGTGCAGCACTGCTTCTCCATCAAGCACACGCTTGAGGGTCGGCTGTTTCAGCGGATCCGGCGCATCGGCCGGCAAGCTGGATCGGAAATAGGTATGCAACGGTTGCGCGTCGCCGTCTTCTTCCGGGCGTGCGGAGACCAGCATCACGAAATCCGGGTCCAGCCAATCGCGCAACAATTTCACGACCTGGGTGATGCCTTCGTCGCCACCCCCGCATTCCGCCGCCGCCGCAATCATGCCGAGCGCGGCCTTGTAACGCGGGCTGTCGCCGGCGCCGGAAGGTTCGCGAAATACCGTCACATGCGCGAGGCGGCCGTCCAGCACGGCCAGGCGCATATGCGCATCGAGCGCCTGGGCGCCGCCGTCGCCGCGCCGCCGCTGGCAGCGGTAGTGCACGCTGCCCTCGCGTGCGAGCGTCGCCAGCAGGGCTGCGCGCTGCGTGCGATCGCGCCCCGTGTCGAGCGTATCCAGCGCCTGACCGATCAACTGCGCCCGCGAAAAACCCGAGCGCTGCTCGAACGTCGCGTTGGCATCGATCACGGTGCCGTGCTTCGGATCCGACAACACGATTTCGTCGAGGCTGTCCTCGAACGCGAAGCGGTAGCGGTCAACCGACCCGCCAGCCGCCGCCGCACCGGCGCCGCTCGCGGCGACCCTCGCCATGACCCCGCGCACGCGCGCCAGCACTTCGCTGGCGTCCACCGGACTGCGCAGCCAGTCGACGACCCCTTCCGGCGCGCGCGACCAGTCCCAGTGCCGTTGCGTCGCATCGGCGGCGACGATGCCGATCACCGGCACCCGCGCCAGGCGCGCATCGCCCTTGAGCTGGGTACAGAACGCCACCGCCTCGCGCGCATCGCCGAGGAATTCCATCACGACCACGTCGATCTGCGGATCCTGCTGCAGAAAGGCCAGCGCCTGCGCCAAGTCCTTGGCCGTATAGACGGCCTCGAAATTCTGCGCATCGAGGGTATCGAACAGCACGCGACGATCGTCGCGCTGGGTGGTGACGATAAGTACCGAACCGGCATTGGCCTGCTGCGCGGACATCACACCACCCAGCGCCCATCGCGCAGGCGTGGCCGCGTGCCCGCGACCGGCTGGTGCGAGATCGTTTCCATCAGCGCATCGATGCCGTCGGGCATGGCGATCTCGTCGCCCACGAAAACCACCTTGCGCCCAGCCACGCTGCGCGAGCGCGCGATCTGCCGTAGCAGGCCGGTATTGGGCTGGCGCAGATGATCGGCAAAATCGGTGAACAGGTAAACGCCGAACTGCGGGCTTTGCAGGATATAGCGCAACGCATCCGTCGCGCGCTTGGAGCCGGGCACGCGCATCTCGCGTTCACGCAGCGAGGTGATGCCGGCATCTTCCTGCCAGTAGTAAACGGATTGGCCCGTGCGCAACGCAAGCAACCGGAACTGCGCGACGACATCATCCGCATCGGCGGTGCGAATCGCGATGAGATTGTGCGGCGATTGCACGATGCGGTCGAACAAGGCCGGTGTGACGAAGGCCTCCCCAGCCGCGTTGGCATTGATGGTCGGGTGCAGCTGCAATGCGAACCACCTATTTGACCGCAGGTGCGGCTTGCGCGGATTATAGCGGCCTCACCTGATGCCCGCTTGAGGCCGCCATGTTCGAAGGTCTGCGCTTCGCCCACTGGAAACCCGAAATCGACGCCGAAGGCATTGCGGTCCTGACCCTGGACCGCGCCGGCGCATCCGTCAACGCGCTAAGCCGGGCAGTACTCGACGAACTGGCCCAGATCGTCGAACGCCTGTCGTTCGAGCCGCCGCGTGGCGTGGTGATCCGCTCAGGCAAGCCCAGCGGTTTCATCGCCGGCGCCGACATCCATGAATTCGAGGGTTTCGAAGCCCAGCCGGGCGGCGTACTCGGCAGCATCGAATACGGCCAGCGCGTATTCCAGAACCTGGCGCGGCTGCGCTGCCCGACCGTCGCCGCCATCCACGGCTTCTGCATGGGCGGCGGCACCGAACTGTCGCTGGCGTGCCGCTATCGCGTGGCCACGCGCGACCCGAAAACGAAGATCGGATTTCCGGAAGTATTGCTCGGCATCATCCCGGGCTGGGGCGGCACCGCGCGCCTGCCGCGCCTGATCGGCGCGCCGCAAGCCCTGCCGGTGATGCTCACCGGCAAGAATTTGAGCGCGGAAGCCGCGCGCGGACTCGGCATGGTCGATGCGCTGACTTCACCTGAGCTGCTGCTTGACGCGGCCAAGGAACAAATCCGCCATCCGCGCCCGCGGCCGTTCGCACAACGCCTGCGCGCCTGGGCGACGAACATCTGGCCTGTGCGCCAGATCCTCGCGCCCATCGTGCGCAAGCAGACCGCGGCCAAGGCACGTCCTGATCAATACCCTGCCCCGTTTGCGTTGATTGAGGTCTGGCGCCGCGGCGGCCCGAACATCAACCACCGCCTGAAGATCGAAGCTCGCGCAGTGGCCAAGCTCGCGGCTACGCCGACCTGCCGCAACCTGATCCGCGTGTACTTTTTGCAGGAACGTCTGAAGGGCCTCGGTGCGGGCAGCGACGCAAACATCCAGCGCGTGCATGTGGTCGGCGCCGGCGTGATGGGCGGCGACATTGCAGCCTGGTGCGCACTGCGCGGCTTCGACGTCACCTTGCAGGATCGCGAGATGAAGTTCATCCAGCCGGCGCTGGATCGCGCGCAGGATTTGTTCGCCAAGCGACTGAAGACGCCTGACCGGATCAAACCCGCGTCGGACCGACTCAAGGCAGATGTCGACGGGAATGGAATTGCCGATGCCGATCTGGTCATCGAGGCGATCTACGAAAATCTCGAAGCCAAGCAGGAACTGTATCGCAAGACCGAGCCGGCGATGAAGGCCGGTGCGCTGCTGGCGACCAACACATCGAGCATTCCGCTGGATCAGTTGCGCACGGCGGTGAAACAGGACAATCGCTTCCTCGGCCTGCACTATTTCAATCCGGTCGCGCAGATGCCGCTGGTGGAAATCGTGCGGCAGGATCATCTGGACCCCGCGAACGAGAAACACGCGCTCGCATTCTGCAAGGCCATCGACAAGCTGCCGGTGCCGGTCAAGGGCACCCCGGGCTTCCTGGTCAACCGCATCCTGATGCCCTACCTGCTCGAAGCCATGCGGCTGTTCAAGGAAGGCGTGCCCGGGCCGGTACTCGACAAGGCAGCGAAAAAATTCGGCATGCCGATGGGTCCGATCGAACTCGCCGACACCGTGGGTCTGGATGTCTGCGCGTCGGTCGGCAAGGAGGTCGGCGAATTCCTTGGCCTTGAGGTTCCCGATGGCCTCGACGCGCTCATCGCCGCGGGCAAGAAAGGCAAGAAGACCGGCGAAGGCCTGTACAAGTGGGAGAACGGCAAGCCGGTCAAACCCGAGGTCGATCCCAACTACCAGGCGCCAGCGGACATCACCGACCGCATGATCCTGCCGATGCTCAACGAATCGGTGTCCTGCCTGCACGATCGCGTGGTCGACGACGCTGACCTGCTCGACGCGGGCGTCATCTTCGGCACCGGCTTCGCGCCGTTCCGCGGCGGCCCGATCCAGTACATCCGCAGCGAAGGCGCGGACAAGATCAAGGCGCAGTTGGCGGGACTTGCCGGAAAGTATGGGAAGCGATTTGAACCGAAACCCGGGTGGGACAATCCTGCGCTGAAGGCGTCAGCGGGCTAATCGTCCTCGAAACGCTGCGACCCGAACGGTTTTTGCGCTTTCTTCGGCGGCGCGATTCCCTTCGCCACTCCCTCCCACACCGCCAACGCATCGCGCGTCGCGGCCACATCATGCACACGCACGATCATGGCACCACGCTGCACGGCGATCAGCGCGGCGGCGGCCGAGCCCATGGCGCGATCCGCGCCGCTTTCGCGGCCGGTGAGCTTGCCGATCATGGCCTTGCGCGACAGCCCGACCAGCAGCGGCACGCCGAGTGCAGCAAATTGATCCAGGTTCGCCAGCAGCGCGAGATTGTGTTCCAGCGTCTTGCCGAAACCGAAACCGGGATCGACCACGATGCGCTTCTTGTCGACGCCCGCCATCTCGCAGGCGAAGATGCGCTCTGCCAGAAATCTGCGCACGTCCGAAACCACATCCTCGTACTGCGGATCATTCTGCATCGTGCGCGGCTCGCCGAGCATGTGCATCAGACACACCGGCACCTTCAATTCCGCGGCCGCATCCAGCGCACCGTCGCGGCGCAGCGCGTAGACGTCGTTGATGAGTCCCGCGCCCGCCGCGACGGCGGCGCGCATGACCTCGGGTTTTGATGTGTCGATCGAAATCGGCAGCATCGTCTGCTTTGCCAGCGCTTCGATCACGGGAACAACGCGTGCGATTTCGTCCACCGTCGAGACTTCCTGCGCGCCCGGGCGCGTGGACTCGCCGCCGATGTCGAGCAGGTCGGCGCCCTCCTCCGCGAGCTTCAGACCATGCGCGATGGCGGCGTTGGCAAGTGCACGGCCGTCGCCGGAAAACGAATCCGGCGTGACATTGACGATGCCGGCGATGCGTGGGCGGTCGAGTCGCAGTTCGCGGCCGGCGCAGTGCAACGTAGGGGAGGTGTCGAACATCGGGCCGTCCGCTACTTATCGAGCCGCGCAAGGATTGCATGGAAGCGCGGCAGCGCGCGCAGACTGCCCAGATCGGAATCGTGCTCGATCCATTCGCGAAAACCGCCACCCGACGCGACCGCCCTTTCCAGCAAGTCGAGCGCGCGCTCGTTCTCGCCCATGTGCGCATAGGTACACGCGGCGTTGTAAAGCGTGCCGAAATCGTCCGGCTGCAAGCGCAGCGCGGCCTCTATGCTGCGGCGGCCGCCGTGCGTGTCGCCCAATCGGATCTGCATGCCCGCGGCCAGATACAGCGCTCGACCGTTCTCCGGATCAGCCGCGATCTCGGCCAGCGCCGGCGGCAGGGCGAGACGCGTCAGCGCATCGCCGCGCGCCTTGTCGCCAAGGGCATCGGCTGCTCCTGCCGCCAGCGCCAGCGCCTGGAATTCGTCCGGACGCACGCGATGCGCCGCCTCGAATTCTTCGATCGCGCGCGCGTACCGGCCACGCGCATAGCAATGGCGCCCGAAATAATAATGCGCCTCGTACAACCCCGGATTCAGCGCGAGTGCGCGCTCGAACGCGGCGACCGCTCCCGCATCGTTGCCCGCAAACGACAACGTATTGGCGTGCGCGACATGCGCTTCCGCCAGCCTGGGCGCGAGCTCGAGCGCGCGCCGGGAAGCCGCAAGCGCCTCGTCCAATACGCCGCCTTCGGGTCGCAGGATGCGCCAGATCAACAGCTGCGACAGCGAATCGGCCAGACCGGCATGGGCCTGCGCGTAATTCGGATCCAGCGCGATCGCGCGCCGGAACATCTCCGGCGCCTTGGTCCAGTTGTCGCTGCTTTTGACCGAATGGATCTGCCGACCGCGCAGGTAAAAATCGTAGGCGCGCATGTCGCTGGGCGCATTGCGGCTGCATTCGAGGCAATCTTCCGCGATCCCTTTCAACGAAACCCGCAATGCGCTCACTACCGCACGCGCGATTTCTTCCTGGATCGCGAAAATGTCCTGCAGCCGGCGATCGAAATTCTCCGACCACAGGTGATAACCGCTTGCCGCGTCGATCAGCTGCGCGGTGATGCGCACGCGCTCGCCGGCCTTGCGCACGCTGCCCTCCAGGATCGCCGCGACGTTCAACGCATGCCCGATTTCGCGCGCATCGACATCGTGACCGCGAAAACGGAACGAAGAGGTCCGCGATGCCACGCGCAAGTCACGAACCCGGGTCAACGCATTCATGATTTCCTCGGCCAGACCGTCGCAAAAATACGCCTGATCCCTGGCCTCGCTCATGTCCGTGAACGGCAGGATCGCGACCGAGGCTTCGGGGGCAATCGCGTGTACGTCTTGCGAAACATTCGCAAGCGCGGGTAACGGCGCGGGCAGGGTTCGCTGGATACCGTGCGCGCCGATGTCGTAGACCCAGGCCAACACGCAAGTCAGCACGAAACCGAGCGCGATCAGTACCAGCAACAACCGCATCGACCACGCTGGCAGCCCGAGCGGCTCGAATACCGCACTGCCGAACTGGATCAGGATCCAGCTCACTACCACGTACACCGCCGCGACGCGGAATACGCGACGGCGGCGAAGCTCCGCTAGCGTGAGTTTCAGCGAGTCAAGCATCGAATGGCGGTCCGGTGGCGCGTCCCCGCCCACATGATACAGGCGGGCCGCCTTCTTGGCGTGCCGGGATGCGTTTGCCCGAACGCCAATGCCGCCCGCAGCCTGCCTTTCAATCGTGTCGCGCCTGCGTCACGGGTGCTTGTCCCAAATCATTTTCCCCAGGTGGCATTCGGCATAGTCTTCCAAGGGCGAACCTATGGAAAGCCCCATGCAACCGCACGATAACATTCGCCGCGAGCTCGCCGCCTACCTGCTGCCGCTGCTCGACCTCACCAGTTTGAACGATGACGACACCAGCGCTCGCATCGAGGCACTGTGCCTGCGCGCGCGCGCATGTGCGATCCAGCCCGCTGCGGTGTGCGTCTACCCAGCGCATGTCGCCGCGGCCCGGCGCGCGCTTGCCGGTACCGCGGTGAAGATTGCGAGCGTCGTCAACTTTCCCGATGGCGGCAGCGATGTCGCGCGCGTCACACGCGAGATTGAAACCGTCATCGCCGCCGGCGCCGATGAAATCGACGCCGTGTTGTCCTGGGCGGCCTTCGTTCGCGGCGATGTGACCACGGCCCGCACCGTAGTGGATGCCGCACGCACGGCCTGCGGCACGCGTGTGCTCAAACTGATTCTGGAAACCGGCGAACTGGGCACGCCCGTGCGCATCCGTGACGCAGCGCAATTGGGCATCGATGCTCGCGTGGATTTCCTCAAGACTTCCACCGGCAAGGCGGCCGTCAATGCCACGCCGGAAGCTGCCGCGATCATGCTGGATGTCATCGCGGCGAACCGCGGACGTTGCGGGTTCAAGGCGGCCGGTGGTATCCGCAGCCTTGATGCCGCCATCGAATTCCTTGATCTGGCGCGCGCACGGTTGGGCGACGAGTGGATCGCGCCGGAACAATTCCGCATCGGCGCCAGCGCGCTGTTCGAAGAACTCGCCGCACTGGTGGCTCCGTCGCGATGAGCACAAGCTCCGCCGCCGCGTTGATCCGAACCAAGCGCGAAGGCCAGCGCTTGAGCACGGCACAATGGCGCGATCTGGCGCAGGGCATTGCCGGCGACACCTGGTGCGACGCCCAGATCGGCGCGTTCGCGATGGCCGTGGCGTGGCGCGGCCTGGATTTTCACGAATGCCGCGATTTCACCTTCGCGTTGCGCGATTCGGGCCGTTGCCTGACATGGGGCGATCTGCCCGGTCCGGTGCTGGACAAGCACTCCACGGGCGGCGTCGGCGACTGCGTGAGTATGGCGCTGGTGCCTTGGGTGGCTGCCTGTGGCGGTTATGTGCCGATGATCTCCGGCCGCGGTCTGGGTCACACCGGCGGCACGCTCGACAAGCTGGAAAGCCTGCCTGGGTACGACACGAATCCGGCACCCGAGCGCCTGCGTCGGGTCGTGAGGGACATCGGCTGCGCCATTGTCGGACAGAATGCCGACCTGGTTCCGGCAGACCGACGCCTGTATGCCGTGCGCGATGTCACTGCCACCGTGGATGTGCCGGATCTGATCGTTGCATCGATCCTGTCCAAGAAACTCGCCGGTGGCGCACAGGCGCTGGTGCTCGACATCAAGACCGGCAATGGCGCGCAAATACCCGATGAAAGCGCCGCGATGGCACTGGCGGCGCGCATGCGCGCTGTCGCCGCAGAAAGCGGAATCGCATTGGCAGTGGCACTCAGCGACATGGATCAAGTGCTTGGGCGCGAAGCCGGCAATGCCCTGGAAGTTCGCGCCGTCGTTGATCTGCTCTGCGGCCGCGCCTGCGACCCGCGTTTGCGTGACCTGACCCTGGCCTTGTCCGCCGAGCTGTTGTGCATTGGCGGCATCGCTGATGATCGTGCGGCGGCAACGGTTCGCCTGCGCCGCGCTCTGGATTCGGGCGCGGCGGCCGAACGCTTCGCGCGCATGGTCGCAGCACAAGGCGGACCGGCCGCTGTGCTCGAACATCCGCAACGATGCTTGCCGCAAGCGCCGGTTCAACGCCCGGTCATGGCCACTGACGCCGGATTCATCCAAGCCATCGCGGTGCGCGAACTCGGCGAATGCGTGGTCGATCTGGGCGGTGGCCGGCGCGTGCCGGGAGCGCCCATCGATCACGCGGTGGGCCTTGCCGGAGTGCGCGGGCGCGGCGAGCGCGTGGCTCGTGGCGAGCCGCTTGCCACCGTGCATGCGCGCACCGAGTCGGATGCCGATGCTGCGGCTGCGCGCATCCTACGCGCCTTCCGCGTCGGCGAGGAACCTGCGCTGCCAGCACCACTGCTGCGTTGGCTGCCGCAGGCGCAGTTCCCTCGCGCGATGACCGCGACGGTGTCCGCATGAGTACGCCACACATCGACGCCGCCCCGGACTCGATCGCCGACACCGTGCTGTTGCCGGGCGATCCGCTGCGCGCTCGTCATATTGCGCGGGCGTTCCTTGACGATGCGATCCAGGTGACGGCACGACGCAACATGCTGGGTTTCACCGGAATCCATCGCGGGCGGCGCATTTCGATCATGGGCAGCGGCATGGGCATTGCGTCCACGGCGATCTACGCCACCGAGTTGATCCGCGCGTACGGTGTGCGGCGCCTCATTCGCGTCGGCACCTGCGGCGGCATCGGCGATGCATCCTTGGGCGAGGTGCTGCTGGCGCAATCGGCCAGCACCGATTCGCGTTTCAACCGGCTTGCGTTTGGCGACCTGGATCTTGCCGCCTGCGCCGATTTCGGTTTGCTGGAGTCGGCCGTTACCACTGCTGCGCGCCTTGGCATCGCTACGCGCGTATCCGCAGTCTTCAGCACGGACACGTTCTACGACGAGTCGGCAGGCCGGATTGAACTACTGCGCCGGCATGGCATTCGCGGCGTGGAGATGGAAGCCGCCGGACTGTATGGTCTGGCCATGCGTGAAGGCGTGCAGGCGCTCGCGATCCTCACCGTCAGCGATCACCTGGAACATGATACGCACCTGTCCCCCGACGAGCGTGAACAAGGACTCGGTTGCATGGCGCAGCTGGCATTGGAATCCGCATTGGCCGTAGTGGATTGAAGCCGTTTCGGTCTACCCGGGCATGACGAAACGCCAGGGCAGCAAGGCGCCGGAATCGACTTGCGCCCAGTCGCCATCCACATTGCGAAACGTCACCGCTGCATTAGCGCCGAATTCGACCAGGGCTTGCCGGCAAGCACCGCAGGGAGAAACTGGCAAAGCCGTGCCATCTGCGGCGAACGCCGCCACAGCTATCGCGACAAGCCGGAAAGCCGCACCTTCACTTTGCACCGCCGTGGCGATGGCCGCGCGCTCGGCGCAGCCGCCAACCGGGAATGCCGCATTTTCCACATTGCAGCCAACGTATACGGCGTCCTGGGCCGAAAGCAGCGCCGCGCCGACGCTCAGCTTCGAATACGGCGCGTACGCACGCCGCGCCGCCTGCGTGGCCAACGCACGCAATTCGTCCAGACGATGTGGTTCGGCCACAGTATCCGCGCGCCGACCGATCAGTGCTGCGCCGCAGGTCCGCCGAGCGGAGGCGTGGCCGGCTTGCCCACGTTCGGCGTGCCACCGGAACCGGTTCCGCTGGGCTTGCCCCAATCCTTGGGCGGACCAGGTTCGCGGCCTTCCATGATCGCGCTGATTTGCTCGCTGTCGATGGTTTCGTATTGCAGCAGGGCCTTGGCCATGGTGTGCAGCTTGTCGATGTTCGTGGTCAGCAATTCGCGCGCGCGGTTATAGGCGTTGTCGATGACGCCACGCACGACCACGTCGATCCTGCGCACGGTTTCTTCCGACACTTGCTTGTGCTGGGTAACCGAACGGCCGAGGAAGACCTCGTCTTCTTCGGCGCTGTAGGTCATCGGCCCGAGTTCCGCCGACAAACCATATTTCGTCACCATGTCGCGCGCCAGGGCAGTGGCGCGTTGGATGTCGTTCGATGCACCGGTGGTGACCTTGTCGTCGCCGAAGATGATTTCCTCGGCCACGCGCCCGCCGTACAGACTGGCGAGGCGGCTTTCGAGGAACGTCTTGCTGTGGCTGTACCGGTCGGCCTCGGGCAGGAACAAGGTCACGCCCAGTGCGCGGCCGCGCGGAATGATCGTGACCTTGTGCACCGGATCGTGGTCGGGCACCAGGCGCCCGACGATGGCGTGACCGGCCTCGTGGTAGGCCGTGAGCTTCTTCTCGTCCTCGCTCATGAGCATGGACTTGCGTTCGCTGCCCATCATGATCTTGTCTTTGGCGCGCTCGAAATGATCCATCGTCACCGCGCGCGAATTGAAACGCGCGGCGAACAGTGCCGCTTCGTTGACGAGATTGGCCAGATCCGCGCCGGAAAAGCCGGGCGTGCCGCGCGCGATCACGGTGGCGTCGACGTCGTCGGCCAGCGGCACCTTGCGCATGTGGACTCTCAGGATCTGTTCGCGGCCGCGCAGGTCGGGCAGCGGCACCACGACCTGGCGGTCGAAGCGGCCCGGGCGCAGCAGGGCCGGATCGAGCACGTCGGGGCGGTTCGTCGCGGCAATCACGATGATGCCCTCGTTGCCTTCGAAACCGTCCATTTCGACCAGCAACTGGTTCAACGTCTGCTCGCGTTCGTCGTGACCGCCGCCAAGACCGGCGCCGCGATGGCGACCGACCGCATCGATTTCATCGATGAAGATGATGCACGGCGCATGTTTCTTCGCCTGCTCGAACATGTCGCGCACGCGCGACGCACCGACACCAACGAACATCTCGACGAAATCCGAACCGGAAATCGAGAAGAACGGCACCTTGGCTTCGCCCGCGATGGCTTTTGCCAGCAAGGTTTTGCCGGTGCCCGGCGAGCCGACCATCAACACGCCGCGCGGAATGCGCCCGCCGAGTTTCTGGAATTTGGACGGATCGCGCAGGAATTCGACCAGTTCGCCGACTTCTTCTTTCGCTTCGTCGCAACCGGCGACGTCGCTGAAATTGACCTTGACCTGGTCCTCGCCCTGCAGCTTGGCGCGCGAACGACCAAAGCTCATCGCGCCGCGCCCGCCGGCACCGGCCTGCATCTGGCGCATGAAATAGAACAACAGACCAATGAAGATGATGAACGGAATCCAGTCGAGCAACACGCGCCACAGCGCGGAGTTGTCGGATGGCTCTTGCGTGACCTCAACGCCGTGCGAACGCAGGGTCGGGATCATCTGGCTGTCGTCGATCGGCGCCGTGGTTGACAGTGCGCTGCCATCCTTGCGCTTGCCGGAGATATTGGCCGGCATCGTGGCGCTGATCGAAACCTGCGCCACGGCGTTGTTTTCCACCTGCTGCATGAAATCCGAATAGGAAATATTGCGCTGACTGGCGCCATGCGGATTGAAACTCTGGAACACCGCGAGCAAGACGACCGCGATGACGATCCAGAGCAGCAGGTTCTTGGCCATATCGTTCATAAGACTCTCACTTCTTTCCTGTGGCGATCGCGTAGACTTCCGGACTGCGCGCGCGCGACGCCTTCGGTTTGCGCATGCTGACGCGCTGGTAAGCCTTGCGCAAGTTTTTAAGGTACTCGTCGAATCCGCGCCCCTGGAACAACTTGACCACGAATGCGCCGCCGGGTTTCAGGTGGACAGCGGCGAATTCCTGCGCCAATTCAACCAAATGCATGGCGCGTGCCTGATCCGCGTCTTCCACGCCGCTGATATTGGGCGCCATATCCGACAGCACAAGGTCTACACCGGCGCCATCCAGCATCGATTCCAGCTGCTTGACGACCGTTTCCTCGCGGAAATCGCCCTCGATGCACTCTACCCCGGCAATGCCCTGCATCGGCAGGATGTCCAGGGCCACGATGCGGCCCGAGTCGCGCAGGCGCTCGCGCACCATCTGTGACCAGCCGCCGGGCGCCGCACCCAGATCCACCACGGTCATGCCGGGCTTGAGCAGGCGGTCGCGGTCGATCAATTCCTCGAGCTTGAACACCGCGCGCG
>JAFEFD010000499.1 GCA_018240765.1 Pseudomonadota bacterium
CGATTGCTAGCACTCTATCGCAATGAGTGCCAATTTTAGCGGCGTACGCATCCCGTGAAAAGAGGCGGCAACCGGGACTGCAAACATGGGTTCCAGCCAATCGGTTTCAAGGGTTGGCCGCCAGCCAGGCGCCCGTTGCTGCACAATCCACCACTCCATGGAATGACCGCAGGGGGTTTTGTGCGTATCCAGACTTCTATCTTTGGCGGCTTTGCATTGGCCGCGTTCGCCATCGCCGCAAATGCAACTTCCATTACGGTCAACGATCCGGGCGATTCCGGAACCGGCGTCTGCGCCACGACGTGCACCTTGCGCGATGCCATCGCCAGCGCCGCGCCGAACGACACCATCGTCTTCGCCGGCACGCTGACCTACCCGGCAACGATCACGCTCAACGGTCAGGAACTGCTGGTCTACAAGAATTTGACGATTCTCGGACCGGGCGCGGGCTTGCTCGCCATCGATGGCAATCAGCAAAGCCGCATTCTTGAGATCGCTGCGAACGCCACTGTCAGCGTGAGCGGCGTCGCCATGAACAACGGTATGGTGGCCGGTGCCAATGGCGGCTTCTCGACCGCATCGCGCGCGCCCGATGGCGGCGATGCCTACGGCGGCGGCGTGCTGGTCAATGCAGGCTCCACGCTGCAATTGATTGCCAGCCAACTTGCCGGCAACCGGGCAGTGGGCGGGCTCGGCGGCGTAAGTTTCCAGATCGGTAGCCGGCAGGGCGATGGCGGTTCCGCGCATGGCGGGGCGATCTACAGCGCGGGCACGCTTTCGATTAAGGACTGCAGCGTGACCGGCAATGTCAGCTCCGGCGGAGCCAGTGGCTTCGCCCCCCCTGACCCCAGCATCCTTCCGGGCAACGGCGGCAGCGGAACGGGAGGTGCAATCGAAGCAACCGGATTGACTGAAATCAACAACAGCCAGTTTTCCAACAATTCCGCGCAAGGCGCTTCCGGTGGCTTTTCATTTGGCCTCAACCCGGGCGGCAATGGTGGCGCGGCACTGGGCGGCACGCTGGCGTTTTCGGGATTTTCCGTATTGTCGTTCGTCGCCTCGCTCGGCGGCAGCGTAGCGCCGGGTCTTTATGGATTCGGCAGTCCAAACGGAAGCAGCGGGCAGGCGGTCGGTGCGGATGTCTATTCCACCGCCACCGTGCTCAGCCGCTACGTGGCGCTGACCAGCACCAGCGGCGCCAGCGCCTGTTCGATTGCGACGAGTTCGACCCAGGGCGCGAATCTGGATGCGGATGGATCCTGCGGAAACTTCACATTGCACGGCGATGCCAAGCTGCAAGTCCTCACCAGCGGCGGCCAGACGTATGCGTTCCCGCTCTGGGGCAGCCCGCTGATCGACGCGGCCGCCGATTGCAAAGACGCTTTCGGCACGACGCTCACCGCCGACGTGCGCGGCGGGCCACGGCCGTTGGATGGCAACGCCGACGGCATCGCCGCCTGCGACATCGGCGCGGTGGAAAGCGATGAGTTGTTCGCGAATGGTTTCGAATGAGCACCGATGCGATCCTCGTTTTCTGCACCTGCCCCGACGAAGCATGCGCCGCACGCATCGCGCGGGGCTTGGTCGAAGAGCGCCTCGCCGCCTGCGTCAACCGCATTCCCGGCATGATTTCAACCTATCGCTGGAACGGTGAAATCCACAGCGATGGCGAGGTGTTGTTGCAGATCAAATCCACGCGTGGCCGTTTTGAGGCGCTGCGTGCGCGCATCGTCGCCCTGCATCCTTATGAACTGCCGGAGGTAATCGCGGTCGATATCGCCTCCGGGCATGCGCCGTATCTGGACTGGATCGCGGCGGAAACTGAACCGGATGCAAGTCCGCGCTGAATATACCGGTCGTCTCCCGCACACATTACCTGCGACAATCGCCGCATGAAACGATTTGCCACACTGTTTTTCGCCCTGCTCGGCATCGCCAGCGTCGCCCATGCCGACGATCAGGACAACCTGCTGCCCGTGGATCAGGCTTTCCGCGTCGAAGCCACGGCGCCGGACCGGCAGACGGTCCAATTCAAGTTCGCGATCGCCGACGACTATTATTTGTATCGCGGTCGGATTTCGACCAAAGCCGCCGATGCGGCGACCACGCTCGGCGCGCTGGATCTGCCGGATGGCAAGAAGAAGCACGATGAGTTCCTCGGCGATGTCGAGGTTTACCACCACGGCTTCACCGCGACCCAGCATTTGACCGCCGCGCCTGATGCGACGAATGCAGTGATCGAGCTGCGCTATCAGGGTTGTCACGAGGTCGATCCGAAAATCTGCTTCCCGCCGCAGAAGAAAATCCTGACGATTGCCTTGCCGGCTGCGCCCGCGGCGACGGCGCCGGCATCGCTGACCGCGGCGCTCGGCACGGCCACGGGCAACGCTTCCGCTTCGTCGCTGATTGGCGGCAACCAGCCGCTGCCGGCGGAACAGGCGTTTCGTTTCGAGGCGATCGCGACCGGGCCGGATCAAGTGCTTGCCCGCTTCACCATGCCGAAAGGCTATTACCTGTATCGCGACAAGACGAGTTTCCATACCGCTGCCGATAGCGGCGATTCGCTCGGCACTCCGGCATTTCCTGCCGGAACGCAACATAGCGACGCCAACTTCGGCGCGACCACGGTGTATTTCGACCAGGTCGACATTCCAGTCCCATTGTCGCGGACGAACAACGCCGCGCACACGCTCGCGCTGACCGCGAACTTCCAGGGCTGCAAGGAAAACAGCGTCTGTTATCCGATGCTGGAACGTACGCTGACGGTGTCCCTGCCAGCGGGAAGCGGCGCGGCTGTATCCGTGACTCCCGCCACGGCGACCGGTTCGCTGCTCGCGGCATTGTTCGCCGCCCTGCTCGGCGGACTTGTACTGAACCTGATGCCCTGCGTGTTGCCTGTGCTGTCGCTCAAGGCGATCTCGATACTCGAAAGCGGCGAGTCGCCCGTCGCAGCGCGGCGGCATGTGCTGTTCTACACCGCCGGCGTGCTGATCTCGTTCGCCGTCGTCGGTCTGGCGGTGATCGCGCTGCGCAAGGCGGGACTCATCTACGGCTGGGGATTCCAGCTGCAGCAGCCGTTGTTCGTGGCCGTGCTGATCTACGTGATCGTCGCCATCGGACTGAGCCTTTCCGGGGTGGTGCAATTCGGCGCCGGCCTGGGCA
>JAFEFD010000049.1 GCA_018240765.1 Pseudomonadota bacterium
CACGCAATCGCAAACGATGAGGCCGACATCAACCAATGCCCGCCCGGCGGCGCGGTAGGCATTGCCGCACTGGCCGCGCTGCTCGGACGTGCCGCCAAACCACTGAATCCCGCCAACGGCGTGGAAAAGCCGCGCGAGATCGCATTCATCGACGAAGCGGTCTGCATCGGTTGCACCAAATGCATACAGGCATGCCCGGTCGATGCCATCGTCGGCGCGTCGAAGCTTATGCATACGATCCTTGCCGACGAATGCACCGGCTGCGAGCTGTGCATCGCGCCGTGTCCGGTCGATTGTATCGCCATGATTCCAGCGACTGTTCCGGCAGACGCGGACAAATATCGCGCGCGTTACATGGCACACAACGAACGCCGCGCGCGTTGGATTGCCGAACACGCGGCGGAACTGGCCGCGCGCAAGCGCCGTGTCGATACCGGCGACGCTGTCGCCGCGGCGCTGGCGCGTGCGCGGGCGAAGAAGACCGGCAACGCATGAACGCGCAAAAGCGCGCCGAAATCTTCCGCCGTCTGCGCGAGGCGAATCCGAATCCGACGACGGAACTCGAATACGCCACGCCGTTCCAGTTGCTGATCGCGGTGATGCTGTCGGCGCAGGCCACCGACGTGGGCGTGAACAAGGCCACGCGCAGACTTTTCCACGTCGCCGGCACGGCGCACGCGATCCTCGCTCTCGGCGAGGAAAAGCTGAAGACGCACATTGCAACGATCGGGCTTTTCAACACCAAGGCGAAGAACGTGATCGCCACCTGCGCGATTCTCGCCGATCAACATGGCGGCGAAGTGCCGCGTTCGCGCGAAGCACTCGAAGCCCTGCCCGGCGTCGGCCGCAAGACCGCGAACGTGATCTTGAATACAGCTTTCGGCGAGCCGACCATTGCGGTGGACACGCATATCTTCCGCGTCGCCAATCGCACCGGACTCGCGCCCGGCAAGACCGTGCGCGCGGTCGAAGACAAGCTCAATCGAATGGTGCCGGGCGAATTCAAGCGCGACGCCCATCATTGGCTGATCCTGCACGGCCGCTACGTGTGCAAGGCGCGCAAGCCGGATTGCCCGAACTGCATCATCCGCGACCTGTGCGGATACCGGCACAAGACGCCGGCGGGATAAGCATTCGTAACGCCACTGTCATGCATGCGAACTATCGTCACGAAACCTCCATATTGGCGAGACAGACCATGCAGCGTCGCACCACCCTTTTTGCGCTCACCCTGTGCACACTCGGCACCAATGCCCACGCAGACACGTCGTTTTCATCGCTCGACGAATGCATGTCCTACAAGGATTTCGTCAGCCTCGGCCTGGACAAGCTCACGCCGGAACAGCGGCATGGCCTGGATGCCTGGGTTCGCGCGCACGGTGCCACCTGCGGCGTGGCCGCGGCGCGCGCGGCTACGCCCGCAGCCAATCCCGTCACGAAGCCTGAAGCCAGACGCATCGAAAGCCGCATCGCTGGCGAATTCGACGGCTGGCGCCACGGCACGGTACTGGTCCTGGAAAACGGCCAGCGCTGGGAAGTGCGCGACGAGGAACCCGTGAGTGCACGCCTGCATTCGCCGAAAGTCGTCGTCGAGCCGGGCTTGCTCAACGGCTGGACGCTGACCGTCGAAGGCGTCGGCGAACTCGCGCACGTGCTTCCTGCCGAGCGCCATTAAAGAAATCGCGGCAAAAAAAACGGGCGCCGAGGCGCCCGTTCAACCCTGACCGAGGAGAGCACTCGATCGTCAGAACGCGATTTCTGCCCACACACCGATTTCGTTGCTCTTGGTCGTGTTCACGCTGTCGGCGAGTTTTTCGTGCTTGAACACCGCGGCCAGGCGCACGCCCTTGCGCGCGATCCATTCGACACCGGCGTTGTAGTAGGTGTCCTTGAGCTGCGGATTGATGTCCTTGCTCTGGTTGGCGTGGTCGTAGCGCACGAAGGCCGAGTATTCCGGCGTGAACTTGTACTGACCCCAGACCGAGTAGCCGTCGGCCGAATCCTTCGGTCCCGTGGTCAGCACGTTGTTCCAGTTGTCCTGGCTGAAATATTCGGCGCCAACGCGAAATTGCGGGTTCACGTAGGCGGCGACGAAATCCAGGCGGTTGGCCGTGCGCGTGGCACCGGACGGCAGGTTCGCCGTGTCCTTGCCCAGTTCACCGCTGTAGCCGCCGACCGCGAAGGTCAGGCCCGGCAGCGGGGTGATGCCGAAGCGGCCTTCGACGTCGACGCTGTTGCTGCGCGTCGGATTCTTGTAGCCGGCGCCGTTGACCACGGCGACGTTGTAATTCCACAGGTTGTCGCCACTGCCGAAAGCATGCAGGCCCCAATCGGACGAGGTGCCGTATTTCAGGCGATCGGTCACGGTGTTCTCGACGTAGCGCAGGTTGTACAGGCCTTCGACGAAGGGGATCCACGGCATGTCGTCGGCACCGGCGCGCACCTTGAACGCGTCGCTGAATTTCGCCTGCACCCAGGCTTTCTTCACGAACAGCTGGGTCTCGCCGCTGCTCGCGGTGTAATTGAAATCGGTGGTGATGCCGGCGGACCAGAAATCGTCGAACTTGTGGTCGACGGTCAGGTAGAAGCGCTTCACGTCCAGGCCGGTGCCGGCATTCGCGGTGTCGCTGCCGTTCTTGGTCTGGTCGAGGTTGGTGAAATCGATGTAGGTCTTGCCGCTCAACGTGGTGTCGGTCATGGCGTCCGCGTGGGCGGCCGCCGCAGAGGCAAGCAGGACCGCGGC
>JAFEFD010000004.1 GCA_018240765.1 Pseudomonadota bacterium
CCACTCGCACTGGCTGCTTCGTCTATACATGTACCTTTTGTGCTGTCGACTGTACAACGTCCCGATTCGCATGCCGGGCGCTTCGGGCTTGTCGCGTTCACCGCCTATGGCCCCTATGGCCAGAAAACGACAAGCACACAAGTCATCGATTTGGATGCTTACATCAGCAGCGATGCTGAGAAATTTGTCGTGGGTACAAAAGCGATTGAAAGCATGAAAGCTGCAGGAGGATGCGCGGTTCTGGGACTTGATGGGACTTGCCTCGATGTCGGAGGTAGCAGTGGAGGCAGTTCCGGAGGCGGAAGTGGCAGCGGTACGGGCGGCGGCATCAATCCAGGAGGATCCGGTCCGGGGGCATACCCGCCCGCCCCCCCGACAGCGCCGGTATTGCCCGCATCGGAATGGAGTGTGGGTACTGTTACGTACACGCAATTCTACGACGGTGGCAGCATGCAGCAGACGACGACATATCAACGACAAGTTTTCCCAGATACCAATGGCGACGGTTCGGGAACCGATGGAGGATGGGGTCCTCCAGTTATAGTCGATTCGCCGACGAAGGGCCACTGAAAGGGGGTATTCCAAAACACAACGCCCGGCACTTGGCCGGGCGTTGTCGTATCGATGGATTGATTGGCTCAGTTTGCAACGACCGGAGCGCCGGGGCCGAGGTACTTGAGCAGGAACGCCTCGGTGATCTGGTAACGATCGACGTTGTTCTGCTCCTTGAAGAAGCCGTGGCCTTCTTTCGGACGGGTCATGTATTCGACCGGCTTGCCGGCTTTTTCCAGCGCGTCGCGCATCTCGCGTGCATTCTGGATCGGTACGCGCGGGTCGTCTTCGCCGTGGATGATCAGCACTGGTACGTTGAACTTGTCGACGTGATCGATGGCCGAGTTGGCCTCGACGTATTTCGGGTCGTCCATGCCCCAGGCCTCGCGCAGGAACTGGCGCCCGCTCTTCGAACGCCGCGTGTCGCTGCGATGCGCCTGCACGCGGATATCCGATACGCCGGCGATGGCCACCGAGCACTTCCACGTGCCCTGCGGAGCGTACACCGGCTGGAAATAGGCGGTGTAGCCGCCGTAGCTGGCGCCGTAGACGCACACGCGGCTCTTGTCGACGTAGCCCTGGTCCTCGGCCCACTTCAGGCCATCGAGCATGTCCTGCATCATGCCGGTGCCCATCTGCAGCTTGCCGGAATCCTGAAAGTTCTTGCCGCGGCCGCCGGAGCCGCGGTAGTTGACCTGCACGACCGCATAGCCGCGCGTGGCCAGCCATTGCGATTCCATCGCCTCCCAGGTGTCACCGATCTCCCAGTGGTCCTGCGGGCCCATCGGGCCGCCGTGGGCGATGAAGACCGTGGGCAGGTTTTTCGGCGCGCGGTGCGGCGGCAGGGTGATGTAACCGCCCAGTTCCGTGCCGCTGGAAGCCTTGAACCAGAACGGCTTGCGTTCGCCGAGCTGGTCGGCCTTGATCCACGGCAGCGATTGATAGAGCGGGCGCAGGTTGTTGGTCTTGGTGTCGAACAGCGCAAACGTGCCCGGATCGCGGTCGCTCACGGCGTGCACGATGATCTGCGAGCCGTCGCGGCTCATGTCGTAGAAGCTGACGTAATGATCCGCGAACTGCTGGTTGAGTGACTTGAGAGCGACGGCGTACTTGTTGTCTTCCAGGTAGGTGACGACAGGGCGGCCTTCATCCGCCATCGCGGCGAAGGGCGTGTGCGGATAGGGCGTCCAGGACACGTCAGCGATGCTCACGCGCGGATTGGACGCCAGCACCTTGCGGCCGGTGCCATCGAGGTTGCTGATCGCGAACTGGTTGGGGCCGCCGTCGGGATTGCCGGTGGAATACAACTGTTTGCCATCGGGCGACATGGCTGTGGGCGAGAAGTGTTCGCCAAGCACCGAACGCGGCAACTCCTGCCAGTCGGAATTCGCATCGGCGCGGTAGTAGGTGTGTTCCTTGAGGTTGTTGTCGCCGCAGGTGGCATAGCGGGCGAGGCCATCATGGACGATGAAATCGCAGCCATCGCCAGGAATTTCGCCGATCTGCTTGACGTTGCCGCTGTCGGCATCAATGTCAAAGATCAACGTCTTGTGTTCCTGTGGATTCACGGTGAGGTAGAAATGGCCGTTCGGCGTTGACGGCAACCCGCTGATCGCCCCGAACCCCCTGGGGATCTTCAGCATGTTCGTCATCGCCGTGGTCGAGCTGCGCACGCGATCGTTGTCGCTGAACAGCACGCGCTTGTGCGTGCCGTCGATGTCGACGGCGATGATGTCGCCGGTCGCACGCGGCTGTTCGGAGAATCCGGTTTCCTCGCCGGTACCCATCACCAGGCGCTTGTCGTCGACCCAGGTGATATCGATCGGCAGGTACTTGTCGGTCATGTCCAGGCGGCTGACGAACTTGAGGTCCGGCAACTGCAGGATCGCGAGCTGGTAGCCGTCGTTGCCTTCGGTCTTGTGCACGGAAACGGCGATGTATTTTCCATTCGGCGATATCGCCGGAGCACCCAGCGGCGGGTGCTTGGCAAAATCGATGTCGGGTACGGCTTTGACGGCAGGCAAGGTTGCCGGAGCCGGGTCGGCGGCGAAGGCGGTGCCGCACAGGCCGATTGCGGCCAGCAGGCAGGGAAGGATGACGTGACGCATCGGGCGATTCTCCCTTGGAAAACGCCGATTATGCCAGCATCGATCTGCAAGCGCGCGGTAGCCGTCGCTGATCCATTACACTTGCGCTTTCGTCCGCTGCGCTGGCACGCATGATCTTTTTCGACGACATCAATCCCCTCGCGTTTTCCCTCGGCCCCGTCGGCGTGCACTGGTACGGCCTCATGTATCTCGGTGGTTTCCTTGGCGGCTGGTGGCTGGGCAACCATCGGCTGAAACAGGGCCGTCTGCCGGTCAGCGAGCAGGCGTTTTCGGACCTCGCTTTCTACTGCATGCTCGGCGTGATCGCCGGCGGGCGCCTCTGGTACATGCTCTCGTACGTCTCGCCGGATTGGATCTGGCACGACCCGCTGGCGCTGTTCAAGGTATGGGATGGCGGCATGTCCTTCCACGGCGGCCTGCTCGGCGTGCTCGCCGCCGGCTGGTGGTGGTCGCGACGCAACAAGGTACATTTTTTCGACACCATCGACTTCGTCGCGCCGCTGGTACCGATCGGATTGGGCCTCGGCCGCATCGGCAATTTCATCAATGGCGAACTGTGGGGAAAGTATACAAATGCAGATTGGGGCGTGATCTATCCGCGCGCGCTGGAATCGCTCGGCAAGTCGATCGCCGAATTGCATCAGATGTTCGCCGCTGGTCAGCTCAATCGCGAGGCGCGGCATCCGTCCGAGTTGTACGAATTCGCGCTCGAAGGCGTGGTCATGTTCAGCGTGCTGTGGTTGTATTCGCGCAAACCGCGGCCGCGCTATGCGGTATCCGGCCTGTTCGCACTGTTGTACGGCGTGTTCCGCTTCGTCGTGGAATTCGTGCGCATCCCCGACGCGCAATTGGGTTACCTGGCATGGGGCTGGTTGACGATGGGACAGGTGCAATCGATCCCGTTGATCGTCGTCGGCCTCGTCTTGCTGTGGATGTCGCGGCGCGCGCCGACGCTGGCGGCGGCAAAGGCGACGTCCTGATGCGTCAGTACCTCGATCTATTGCGCGACGTGCTCGAAAACGGCGCGGAGAAATCCGATCGCACCGGCACCGGTACGCGCTCCTTGTTCGGGCGGCAGATTCGCTTCGATCTCGCGGATGGTTTCCCGCTCGTCACGACCAAGAAATTGCACACCAAGTCGATCGTCCACGAGTTGCTGTGGTTCCTGCGCGGCGAGACGAACATCGCGTATCTGAAGGAAAACGGCGTTTCGATCTGGGACGAATGGGCGGATGCAAACGGCGACCTCGGTCCGGTATACGGCAAGCAGTGGCGATCCTGGGCAGGCGCGGATGGCAAGGTCGTCGATCAGATCGCCTGGTTGATTGACGAAATCAAACGCAATCCGGATTCGCGCCGCCTCGTCGTCAGCGCCTGGAACGTGGCCGATCTGCCGAAAATGGCGTTGCAACCCTGCCATTGCCTGTTCCAGTTCCATGTCGCGAACGGGCGCCTGTCGTGCCAGCTCTTTCAGCGCTCGGCGGACGTGTTCCTCGGCGTGCCGTTCAATATCGCAAGCTACGCGTTGTTCACGCACATGCTGGCGCAAGTGTGCGCTCTCGCGCCTGGCGATTTCGTGCACAGCTTCGGCGACGTGCATCTGTACAACAATCACCTCGAACAGGCGCGCACCCAGATCGCACGCGAACCGCTGCCGTTGCCGCACTTGAAATTGAATCCGGATGTGAAGTCGCTTTTCGATTTTCGCTTCGAGGACATCGCCATTGAAAATTACCAATCGCATCCGGCGATCAAGGCTCCGGTGGCGGTGTGATTTCCCTGATCGTTGCTCTCGACCGCAGCCGCGCCATCGGTCGCGGCGGCGCGATGCCGTGGCATCTGCCGGATGACCTCAAGCGCTTCAAGCAACTCACGCTCGGCAAGCCGGTGCTGATGGGACGCAAGACGGCGCTCGCGATCGGACGTTCGCTGCCGGGGCGGCGCAATCTAGTGCTCACGCGCAGCAGTGCTGCGCCGTTTGCCGATCAGGAGCCTGTCGCTTCGCTGGATGCCGCCATCGCCGCAGCAGGCGATGCACAGTTGATGGTGATCGGCGGCGGCGAGGTTTACGCGCTGGCGCTGCCACGCGCGACTCGGTTGCATTTGACTCAGGTGGATTGCGTCACTGAAAACGGCGATGCGTTTTTCCCTGCCATCGATGAAAGTGCATGGCGCGAGACGGCGCGCGTCCATCAC
>JAFEFD010000500.1 GCA_018240765.1 Pseudomonadota bacterium
CCATGCACGACCCGGAAGCCTGGCGCAATCTGGATCTGTGGCGCGTGATCCGCGACGGCAAGGCCGGCATGGTCGCCGCGAATCTGGCGCTGTCAGCGTATCAACGCCGCCTTGCCGAACAGTTTGGCATCGAACCTGGCGCCGAATTGAAAGCGGCGGTGGACATGGCCGCGCAGCGCGGTCTGCCGCTGTGGCTGATCGACCGCGAAATCAGCATCACGCTCAAGCGCGCCTACCACAGCGTGCGTTGGCGTGACCGTCTCGGCATCGTCGGCGGCCTCATCACCAGCCTGTTCGAGCGCGGCGAAGTCAGCGAAGAAGATATCGAGAATCTCAAGCAAGGCGACATGCTGCAAAGCGCGTTCAGCGAGTTCGCCGCGCAATCGGAAGGCTTGTATCGCAGCTTGATCGGCGAACGCGACGCGTTCATGGCCGCACGTCTGCGCGAAGAGACCGGGAAACATCCGGCCAGGCGAGTCCTTACCGTGGTCGGCGCGGGACACCTCGCAGGCATCGAACGCGAACTCGACGCGCAATCCGACGCATCGGATGCTGTGCTCGCGCCGTTGAACATCGCCCCGAAGGGTTCGAACTGGCCCAAATGGATTGGTCTCGGCGTGCTGATCGTCATCGCCGCCGCGGTCGGTTTCGCCTTCAGCCGCGGCAACGGCCACGGCGCCAAGGCACTGGAAGACTGGATCGTCTTTACGGCTTCCGGATGCGCACTCGGCGCACTGGCTGGCGGCGGTCATCCATTGAGCGTGCTCGCTGCGGCGATTTCCGGACCGTTGAAACCATTCCGGCCGTTTGCTCCGTCTGGCGCGTTCAGTGCCGGCATGGAAATGTGGTTGCGCCATCCACGCGTAGCCGATTTCGAAAGTCTGCGCGACGACGTGACCCACTGGACCGGCTGGTGGAAAAATCGCGTTTCACGCACCCTGCTCGTGTTCATGCTCACCAACATCGGCATGATGATCGGTGAGTGGACGGCAGGGATCCGCATCCTGCATAGGCTGTTTTGAGCGCGCGGACGGCCGATGCGTCGCTACGACGTCATGGATTCAGCTCACCACCAGTACCGGAACCTTGCAATTTGACAACACACGCGAGGTGACCGAGCCGAGCAAGACGTTCTGCAGTGCACTGCGCCCGCGCGAACCCATGAGCACCAGGTCGTAGCCTTCTTTTTCAGCCTTGCGTGCGATGCTTTGCGCAGGATTGCCGATGGCATGCGCCTCATCGAAGGACACCCCGGCACGCCGCAGAAGCTGTCGCGTGCCCTTCAGATTTGCGTCGGCGTTTTCGCGATGAATCTGCGCTACCCGCTGGACTCCGAGTGCGGCGTTGACGCGCTTGAGCATTGGCGGATCCACGTAAAATAGCGTCACGCTCAGGGCCTTGGCCTTCGCGTGCAAGGTCTTGGTCACGTAGCGGGCAGCGTGATCCGAATACTTGCTGCCATCAGATGCAAATAACACTTTCATGTCGTTCTCCTGCTCAAGCTACGATGCCGGGAATGATGCAAGCATAGGGATAATATCGCCGCACGCATTGACATGGGTCATCAACGCGATCGCTCCCACCTATTTCACGCGCCGGAAATCCAACCCGGCATGCGGTACGCAGATACGGCCACGAATTGGTTATGCGCGAGGGACGCCAAGCCGCGGAAATGCCCTTGCGCGCGCGTCGGCGAGCACACGGCGCGTGGCCAGGCGCGCATCGTCGAGCAGTGCGTAGATCACGGGCAGCGCGGCAAGCGTGACCAGGGTGGAGAAGATCAGACCGCCGGCGATGGCACGGGCCATGGGATAGTACGGCGTGTCGCCGCCGCCGATGGTCGCGTCGCTCATGCACAGCGGCACCATGCCCAGGATCGCCGTGCCCATCGTCATCAGGATCGGCCGCAGTCGGTCGCGCGCGCCGCGCACCAGCGCTTCGGTGCGCGATAGTCCTTCCAGCCGCAAATGGTTGATGTGCACGATCATGACGATGCCGTTGTTGACGACTACGCCCATGAGAATCAGCACGCCGATCGAAGCCATGATCGAGAACGTCGTGCCGGTGAGCCAGAACAGCCAGTACACGCCGAGGATGGAAAACACGAACGTCATCAGGATCGCCGCCGGATAGATCAGCGATTCGAACATCGCGCACATGACGACATACACCAGCATGAGCGCGATCAGGGTGTTGAACAGCATCTGCTGGCCGGCTTCGTTGGCGAAATCGAAATTCTGGCCGTAACTCCAGCGATAACCCGGCGGAAACTGCATCGCGTTCAGCGCTGCTTCGAGCTTCGGAGTGACCTCGTCCAGCGTGGCGCCGGGCGCGAGGTTGGCCTGGATCGCGAGCGAGGTCTGGCGGTTTTCGCGTTCGATCGCCGATGGCGCCGCGCGATTGTTCAGATCGACCATGGACAGCAGCGGCACCATCGTGCCATCCGCAGCGCGCAGCTTGTAGTCGGCCAGGTCCGTGAGACTGCGCGTGTCGTCGCTGCCAAAGCGCAGCCACACCGGAATCTGCGTGCCGTTGTCGTGGTATTCCTTGAGCGGCAAACCGCGCAAGGCAATGGCGATGTATTGCGCGATTTCGTTCGCTGAAAACCCATACGTCCGCGCACGCACGCGGTCGACGTGCACGGCCAGCTCGCGGTCACCGCCATCCTGCGCAGCACGCACGTCGCGCAACCCGGGCACGTGCTGCAGGATCTGGATCGCGGCCCCGGACAGTTCGCGCAGGGTCGAGCTGGAATCGCCGTTCAGGAACACCTGCACATTGGTGTTCTGGTTCTGCGACTGGAAATCGAAACTGATCTTGCCGATAGGCACCTTCGGCGCGCCGTCGCGGATCTTTTCCATGATCTGCTGCGAATGCCCGCGTCCGGCGTCGTCTTCGGTGAGCAGGACGTTGGTCATGGCGTCGCCCTGCTCGTTGAAGTAGCTGTAGATGTTCTTGATGTGCAGTTCCTTGCGATGCGCATCCAGCCAGTGTTCGACGGTGCTGATGGATTTGTTCAGTTCCTCCAGCCGATACACGCCGTTGAGCTGGTATTGCAGATGCAGCTCGCCGGCCTGTCCGGGCGGGAACATGTCGGTCTTGGCGAACTTCATCGGCACGAAGCTGGCAACGAACAGCGCGACCAGTCCCCACACCGTCGCCTTGCGATGTGCAAGCGTCCATGCAACGGCGGACTCGTACCTGCGTTGCAGGCGCGCGACCAGGGTATCGCGGCCGATGAAGTGCGGCGGCGGCAGCTTCGCCGACAGCATTGGCACCAGGCTGATCGCAACCAGCCACGATGCCAGGTGCGCGATCGACATGGCGATCGCGACCTGGGTCAGGAAAATGCTGATCTGGTTCTTGGCGCCGAAAATATTCGGCAGAAACACCACGATGCTGGTGAACGTGCCGGCGGCGATCGCGATGCCGACGACCTGGGTGCCCTGCACCGCGCAATACCAGGGCTTGTCGGGATATTTTTCACGGTACTGGTAGATGCTTTCCACGGCCACGACCGCGTTGTCTACAAGCATGCCGACCGCCAGCAGCAGGCCGAGCAGCGACAGCACGTTGAGCGTCATGCCGAGGAAGTACATGCAGCCGAGCGTGATCACCATGCAGATCGGTATGGCCAGCGACACCATCAGCGTGGATGGCCAGTCGCGCAGGAAGAAATAGAGCACGAACACGGACAGCAGGATGCCGATGCCGCCGGCCAGGCCGAGTTCCTTCAGGCTGTCGGTCACTGCCTTGGCGTCGTTGCCGAGGAAGTACAACTGGATGCCGCGCATTTCCGGATCGCGGCCGATGCGGTCGATTTCGGAGAGAGCGCGGCTGGCGACGTCGACCAGATTCGCGTTGCGTTCCTTGGAAATGTCGACCGCGATCGCGGGTTTGCCGTCGAGATGGCGGCGATAATCCAGGCGCGCGGGCTTGAGCGTGACGTTGGCGATGTCGCCGAGCTTGAGTCCCTTGGCGTTGACCGGCGTGGCGCGGACATCATCGAGGCTGCGCCACTCACCCTGCGGCTGCACCTGGTAGCGCAGCTTGCCGTCCGTGATCTGTCCGGCCGAGGCGGAGAAATTCGCGTCCGAAAGTTTCGCGTACAGATCGTTGAGGCTGACCCCCGCCGCGGTGAGACGATCCACGGAGACCTCGATCTGCACTTCCGGCGGCGCCACGCCCTGGATGCTCACCTTCGCCACGCCCGGAAGTCGCTCGAGTGGACGCTTGATCTTGCGATCCAGCAGGTCGTAGGCGTTGGAAAGAT
>JAFEFD010000501.1 GCA_018240765.1 Pseudomonadota bacterium
AAAAGCCGACCTCGATCCGCTCACGCGCGCGGATCTTTCGCAAACGCTCGGCGAAGTGGAGTTGTCGATGGCGCGTTTCGATCGCGCGAAGACCCTGTTCGATGACGCCGACCACGCGGCCGGCACCGCCGGCGACGCGCGCGCCCAACGCCATGCGCGCGTGGCGCAGGCGCAGGCGCGGCAACGTGCCGGCGACGATACCGGCGCGCTGGCCGCGTTGTCCGCGCTCATGCCGGCGCTGCGCGCCGCGCCGGATGCCGACCTGTTGCGCGCACTGGCCGTGCGGGCCGCGGCGGAAATGACGCTCGGCAAACCCGATGCCGCGATCGCGGATCGGCGCGAGGCCAGCGCCGTCGCGTCGCGGCTGTACGGCGAGAACGGTGACATCGCGTTGGCGGCGCAATTCGAGGTCGGCAATGCGCTGGCCGAAGCGCAACGCTATCCCGAGGCGATCGCGATCCTGCAACCGGCGCTGACCGCGTGGCGTGCGCGACACGGCCCCGAGGACGACCGTTATGTCGCGGCCTACGAGAGCCTGGCTACCGCCAGCGACGGTGTCGGCGACTTGCCCGGCGCCGAGGCACGCTTCCGCGAGCTGCTCGCGCTCAAGCAGCGCATCTACACCGCGCCGCACGACGCCATCGCCACGACCTTGCGCGATCTCGGCACCATCCTCGCGCGCGAGGAAAAATTTGCCGAATCCGAATCCCTGCTCGGCCAGGCGCTGGCCATGCAAGAACAGGTGTTCGGCGGCGATCACGTGGAACTCGCCAAGACCTGGGACGCGTTCGGCAACGTCGCCGTCGCGCAACGCCATTTCGCCGACGCACAGACCGATTACGGCAATGCGATAGCCATGTGCGAGCGCGCTCACTTCGCCGACGAGGTGTGTCCGCGCGCGCACAACAACCTCGGTATGGCCTTTTACCGGCAGGACCAGCTCGGCGCGGCGCGCACGCAAATGACAAAGGCGCTCGCCGAACGCCGCGCCCTGTTCGGCAACGACCATCCGACAGTCGCGTATTCGCTGTCGACCCTGGCCAACGTCGCGGTCAAGCAGCGCGATTACAAGACCGCCGCGGACGAATCCGCCGAAGCACTGTCCGTGCTCGAGCGTGCCGGCCGCGGCGCTTCGCGCGAGGATGCTCTGATCCGCCAGGGTTACGCGCAGGCGCTGTGGCTGCTCGACCGCAACGACGACGCCTTGCGCGAGATCGAGCGCACGCTCGCCGACTGGCAGCGCGTGGCGCCGGCGGACAAGTCGCACCGAGTGACGATGCTGGTGCAGAAAGCACAGATCCTGCGCGACCTCAAGCGTGAAGACGACGCACGCCGCGCCGCGCTCGAGGCCATAGCCGTCGGCGCTCCGGTCGACGAGCTGGCGCCGCAGACCAAACAATTGCTGCGCGAGTTGTCCGGCAAGACCGACGCGTATCCGGACGCCGCCGCGCCGGTCAAATAGATTCTCCTGTCGCATTTTCCCGCCATCCGGCGTTCCTCGCAGGTGCCGCGCGATCCGGCGCGGATACCCGCTTGAGGTGATGTGTCATGGGCCGCCTGCTTGCATTCGTGTACGGAATCGCCTGCTACCTGATTTTCCTTGCCACGTTCCTGTATGCCATCGGTTTCGTGGGAGGCATCGTCGTGCCCAAGGGCATTGACTCGGCGCCATCCGACGATTTCGGCACGGCCTTGCTGATCGATGCGATCCTGCTCGGCGTGTTCGCCGTGCAGCACAGCGTGATGGCGCGACCGGCATTCAAGCGCTGGTGGACGCGCATCGTGCCCGCGGCCGTCGAGCGCAGCACGTACGTGCTGTTTGCGAGCCTCGCCCTGATCCTGCTGTTCTGGCAATGGCAGCCGCTGGGCGGCACCGTCTGGCACGTCGAAAACCAGCCCCGACGCATCCTGTGGGTGCTGTTCGCGCTCGGCTGGCTCGATGTGCTGGTCTGTACCTTCCTGATCGATCACTTCGAGTTGTTCGGCCTGCGCCAGGTGTACGCCAACCTGAAACGCGCGCCGATGCCGCCGGTCAAATTCGTCGAGCCGTGGCTCTACAAGTCCGTGCGCCACCCGATGATGATCGGCTTCTTCTTCGCGTTCTGGGCCACGCCGCACATGACTCTGACGCATCTCGTCTTCGCCATTGCGACGACCGCTTACATCCTCATCGCGCTGCAACTGGAAGAACACGATCTCGCGGCCAGCCTCGGCGAGCCCTACCGAGACTACCAGCGCCGCGTGCGCATGCTGGTGCCGCTGCCGCGCAAGATCCGAGCTTGAGCCAAGTTGCATTTTCCCGCCGCAATGCATTGACCTTCCGCACCGGAAACACCAACGAGGATCCCATGCGTTTTTTCCGCTTCATCGCCGGCATCGCGCTGCTTGCCGCCACCGGTCACGCGTGTGCCACCATCTGCACGCCGGTACCGCACTACATTTACGTCGGCAGCGGCGGGAAATGCCAAACCGCCGATCTTCAGACCGCAATCAATGCCGTCGTCTGTCCCGGCACGACCGTCGTGGTCAGCAACAATCTCGGCGAAACCTACGCGAATCAGCACATCCAGGTGAACGGCGTTTCGGTCGCGATCGCCGGCAGCACCGCGGCGTGCGACGCGCCGCCGATCGTATGCGATCCCACGGTCGGCTGCGGCAGCGGTGGACCGCCGGCAAAAATCGCGATCGGCGGCAACGGCGTCAATCCGGTTTTCTACGTTACCGGCGGTGGCTCGGTAGCGTTCGCCAACCTTTCGATCAGCGGGGGCAAGGGCGCGGACAACACGCTGTCCGGCAGCGGCGGCATCGGCATTTTCGGCGATGGCGCCGCGGTCACGTTGCGCAACGTCGAACTGTCGAACAACACCGGCAGCAACGGCGGCGGCGTGGCGTTTTACGGCAATGGCAGCCTGACCCTCGACGGCGTGTCGATCCATGACAACAACGTCAACAGCTCCGGCGGCGGCGTCAGCGCGTTCAGCTCCGCCATCGGTCATATCGAGGTGAGCATCACCAACGACGCCTTTCTGCCCACGTCGATCAAAGGCAATATCGCCGCCGTCCTGGGCGGCGGAATCTACGTCGACGGCAGCGTGCACCTCGCGGCAGTCAGCGCCAACGCCCTGATCCAGAACAATCAGGCAGGCCAGGAGGGCGGCGGCATTTCTGTTGACGGTGGCGCCATTGCCGACATCGGCCTGGTCGGCAACGCGATCTCCGGCAATACCTCGAACTTCGCCGGCGGCGGCATCGCCGCCATACCCGATACCAGCGGCAGCCCGGTCGTGCGCCTGTTCAATCTCGACGGTACGAACCCGCTGAACGTGCAATACAACAAGGCCGCGCAATCGGGCGGCGGCTTGTACGTATATCCGGGCACCGCGAGCGTGCACGCGACAGCCTGCCTGTTCGATGTCGATTTCACCGCCAACCATGCCCTGAGCGAAGGATCGGCGATCGAGGTTGGCACCTACGGCCGCGTGCTGGTAAATCCGGTCAACGCCGCCGAATGCGATTCGTCCGCTGTGGCCGCATTGGGCGCGAAGCCGAATGCCTACGGCGGCAGCCACCTTTACGCAAATGTCGGCATCGATGGCTCCAACCAGTTGACCAACGCCGCCGCGATCGACATCGATGGCAGCAATGCGCAAGTGTCGGCGCAGCGCCTGAATCTCGTCCAGAACAGTGGCGGCTATGCCGTTCGCGCACAGAATGCGGCAGGATCCAGTCTTGCGTTCAGCCAGTGCCTGCTCGACCAGAACTACACCTTGCACGAACTGGTGAATCTCCAGGACGCGCCGGCGACGTTCGATGGCTGCACGTTCGCACGCGACAACATCAACGCCGAGGGCATATTCGCATTCGATACCGGGTTGACGCTGACGCGCAGCATCGTCGCCGAGGCCCCTACCCTGGCTGTGTGGCCCGACATCGCCCCCGGCCTGACAGCACAATATCTTTATCTCAGCGGTCTTGTGCAAACGACCGACAGCACCGTGGTCTATGGCGATCCATTGTTCGTCGATCCGGACAGCGGCGATTTCCACCTGCAAACCACCTCGCCTGCCGTGGATTTCGCGCCGACCGGCAACGAATCGGGCCCTGCCGACCTCGACGGCCGCCCGCGCGAGGTGGACAAGCTCAATGTCAATCGCTTCGGCCCGCGCGACCTGGGCGCCTACGAAATTTCACCCGCGTGTTTCCACTTCGACACCGTGTCGTGCAACGGCTTCGAAGCGACCCAGTGATCCCTCCCGCCACGGAATAGCGGCGCCAACGATGTCGCGGTCCGTTTTCGTTTGGCGTTACTCGCCATCACAGGGGCAATCCGATAGAAGCGCGATTCCCGCGCCGGGGAGATTTGCATGAACCACCTGTACCGCAATTCGGTGCGTTCCGTAACGACAATTCTGGCGCTTGCCTGTGCGTTCAGCGCCACGGCAGCGCCGGATGCATTCACGTCCGGTGCACTGACCACCGCAGATGCCAGCGGCTGGCTGCGCACGTTCACGCCGACGGGCACGATCGACACCAGCAACCCGTTCTTCCAAAGCCTTGGCACGAACGGGCGCAGCTGCAACAGCTGCCATCGCCAGGCGCAGGGCTGGACGATTACGCCAGCCGAATTGCAGCAGCGTTTCGATACGACCCAAGGCAAGGATCCGATCTTCCGCACCAACGACGGCTCGGTTTCGCCGTTCGCCGACGTGTCGACCCTCGCCGCGCGCCGCAAGGCCTACGCGATGCTGCTCAACCGCGGCCTGATCCGCGTCGGCTTGCCGATCCCGGCCAATGCCGAATTCAGCCTGACCGCAGTGGACGATCCCTACCACTACGCGAGCGCGGCGGAACTGTCGCTGTTCCGCCGGCCACTGCCGGCAACCAACCTCGGCTTTCTCACCACGGTGATGTGGGACGGGCGCGAAACCGCCGCACCGTTCAAGCCGCCGATGGACGCGGGCGTGGCCAGTGCCGACCTCGACGCGAGCCTTGCCTCGCAAGCGAAGGATGCGGTACTCGGCCATGCACAGGGTGCTGCCGCGCCGAGCGATGCCGTGCTGGCGCAGATTGTCGCCTTCGAATCAGGACTCAGCACCGCGCAGATCCGTGACGATAACGCCGGCTTCCTCAACGACGACGACGCGATCGGCGGGCCGCGTGTGCTTGCCAACCTGCGCTTCCACGTCGGCATCAACGATGCGCTTGGCGCCGATCCAACTGGCGCCGCCTTCGATCCGTCCGCGATGCACCTGTTCGACGCCTGGGCGACGCAGCACGGTAATGGCCGCAGCGAACGCGCCCGGGCGGCTATCCAGCGCGGCGAGAACCTGTTCAACACCGTGCCGATCGCGATTACCGGCGTCGCCGGTTTGAACGATGTCATCGGGCAGCCGACGATCCAGGGCCACTGCAGCACCTGCCACGACACGCCCAATGTCGGCAATCACTCGGTCGGCGCACCGCTCGACATCGGCCTGACCGACGCCTCGCGGCGCACGCCGGACATGCCGCTCTACACGCTGACCAACAACCAGACCGGTGCCAGCGTACAGACCACCGATCCCGGCCGCGCGCTGCTCACCGGCAAGTGGGCCGACATCGGCAAGTTCAAGGGCGCGATCCTGCGCGGCCTCGCCGCGCGCGCACCGTATTTCCACAACGGTTCGGCGGCGACGCTGATGGACGTCGTGAATTTCTACGACACACGCTTCAACATCGGACTCGACGCGCAACAAAAACAGGATCTGGCCGCGTTCCTGGCGGCGCTGTGATGTCGCCCGCTTGTGCGGCGCCGTGGCATCGGAGCACGGCGCACGCACGCAGCGGATTCGACCTCACGCCTGCGCTTCTTCCTTGAACGCCTCGACCGGCACGCACGAGCAGAACACGTTCTTGTCGCCGTAAACGTTGTCTACGCGTGCGACCGGCGGCCAGTATTTCTGCTGGCGCAACGTGGCGAGCGGGAACGCGGCGAGTTCGCGCGGGTAGGCGTGCGTCCACTCGCTCGCCGACACCACGCTCGCGGTATGTGGCGCGTGCTTGAGCGGATTGTCGGCGCGGTCGAGACGGCCATCCTCGATCGCGCGGATCTCGTCGCGAATCTGGATCATCGCGTCGATGAAGCGGTCGAGTTCGTGCCTGGATTCGGATTCGGTCGGCTCGACCATCAGCGTGCCGGCGACCGGAAAACTCAGCGTCGGCGCATGGAAGCCGAAATCGACGAGGCGCTTGGCCACGTCCTCGGCGGTCACGCCGCTGGTCTTTTCCAGCGGGCGCAAGTCCAGGATGCATTCGTGCGCAACCAGACCGTTGCGCCCGCTGTACAGGGTCTTGTAGTGCGGGGCAAGCCGCCTGGAGAGATAGTTGGCATTGAGCATCGCCACCTGCGTTGCCTTGCGCAATCCCTGCTGGCCCATCAAGGTGATGTACATCCACGAAATCGGCAGGATGCTGGCGCTGCCGAACATGGCCGCGCTGACCATGCCGGATTTGCGTCCCGGCAGGAATTGCGCAAGATGCGACTTCACTGCGCACGGACCGACGCCGGGACCGCCGCCACCATGCGGAATGCAGAAAGTCTTGTGCAGGTTCAGGTGCGAGACATCGCTGCCCCACTGGCCAGGCTTGGCGACGCCGACCAGCGCGTTGAGATTGGCGCCATCGGTGTAGACCTGTCCGCCGTGCTGGTGCACGATATTGCAGATCTCCACGACGTCTTCCTCGAACACGCCGTGCGTGGACGGGTACGTCAGCATGATCGCGGCAAGGCGATCGGCATGTTTCTCGGCCTTGGTGCGGATGTCGGCGACATCCACATTTCCGTTCGCATCGCACTTCGTCACCACCACCGTCATGCCGCACATCTGCGCCGAGGCGGGATTGGTGCCATGCGCGGATTCGGGGATCAGGCACACGTCGCGTTGCGCTTGGCCGTTGGCGCGATGATAGGCGCGGATCGCGAGCAACCCGGCGTATTCGCCCTGCGCGCCGGCATTCGGTTGCAGGCTCACGGCATCGTAGCCGGTGATCGCGACCAGCATCGCTTCAAGGCCGTCGATAAGTTCCCTGTAGCCGCGCCACTGTTCGGCGGGCGCGAACGGATGGATGTTCGCGAACTCCGGCCAGGTGATCGGAATCATCTCGGCCGTCGCGTTCAACTTCATCGTGCACGAACCGAGCGGGATCATGGTGCGATCCATCGCCAGGTCCTTGTCGGCGAGCTGGCGCATGTAGCGCAGCATCTCGTGCTCGCTGTGGTGCGTGTTGAAGACCGGATGCGTGAGGAATTTCGAGGTGCGCCGCAATTCCTCCGGGATCAGCGAGGGCGCGGACTGGTCGAGCGCGTCGATGGACGGCAGCTTCGCCGCGTCGCCGCCGAAGATGCGCCACAGCAGTTCTATGTCGGCGCGCGTGCTGGTCTCGTCCAGCGAGATGCAGATGTATTCGTCCCACGCCTTGCGCAGGTTGGCGCCCATTGCGACGGCACGCGCCATGATCGCGTCGGTGCGCGCGTCCGTCTTCAGGCTGATCGTGTCGAAGCCATTGGGATGATGCGATTGGGTGAAGCCAAGCTCGCGCAACCCGGCCGCCAGAATCGCGGTCAGGCGCGCCACGCGCGAGGCGATGCGCGTCAAGCCGTCCGGGCCGTGGTAGACGGCGTACATCGACGCCATCACCGCGAGCAGCACCTGCGCAGTGCAGATGTTGCTCGTCGCTTTTTCGCGGCGAATGTGCTGCTCGCGCGTCTGCAGCGTGAGGCGATACGCGGTGTTGCCTTCGACGTCGATGGACACGCCGATCAGGCGCCCCGGCATCGAGCGCTTGTAGGCGTCGCGACAGGCCATGAACGCGGCGTGCGGGCCGCCGAAACCGAACGGCACGCCGAAACGCTGCGAGTTGCCAACGACGATGTCCGCGCCCATCTCGCCCGGCGACTTGAGCAGGGTCAACGCGAGCAGGTCGGTGGCGAAAATCGCGGCCGCGCCCTTGGCGTGGATCTTCGCGACCTCGTCGCTCCAGTCCATCAGCCAGCCGCTGCTGGCCGGATACTGGATCAGCGCCGCGAAATAGTCGTCCGCGGCGATGGCCGCGTCCCACTCGGCGGCGGAGTTGGCCTGCTTGATCGTCAGGCCCAGCGGCTCGGCGCGCGTGCGCATGACCTCGATGGTCTGCGGATGCGCATCGCCGAACACAACGATCGCATTGCCGCGGGCCTTGGCCGAGCGCTTTGCCAGCGTCATCGCCTCGGCTGCCGCGGTGGCTTCGTCCAGCAACGACGCGTTCGCGATTTCCATCCCGGTGAGGTCGGCGCATAGGGTCTGGAAGTTGATCAGTGCTTCCATGCGCCCTTGCGAAATTTCGGCCTGGTACGGCGTGTAGGCCGTGTACCAGGCGGGATTTTCCAGGATGTTGCGCAGGATGACGTTCGGCGTGTGCGTGCCGTAGTAGCCCTGGCCGATGAAACTCTTGAACACCTTGTTCTTGTCCGCGATCGCGCGGATTTTCGCCAGCGCCTCTACTTCGCTCATCGCGTCGGGCAGCGCGAGCGGCTTGGAGGACGTGATCGAGGCCGGCACGATCGCGCCGGTCATCGCCTCGAGCGAATCGAAACCGACCGTTTTCAGCATCGACGCGATTTCGGCGTCGTCGGGACCGATGTGGCGGGCGATGAAAGCGTCGTGCTGCTCGAGGTCGCGCAGCGAGGGAATCGAAGTGGACATGTGACGGGCACTCGTTGGCGCGTGCGAGGGTGCACGCGAACCGCCCCTCTGTCCTTTTGCCTGAGAGTTTGGAAGCCGCTCGCGTTCGAGCAGACTTCTTGCCCCTTCGGCGCCGGAATCCCGCGATGGTTGCGGGCCGGTCTCTCCAGAGTTTTTCCGCGCGGCGGTATCGGGCCTGAGCGATTACGGGCGTTGCGCCTTCGGCAGCGGCTGCGCCGCTTCTTCCACCGCGTGGGAGGGCGGATTATACAGGCAGCCAGTCCACGACATGCGCTATGCTGGGGGGAGCGAGACATCCGCCCCATTGGCGGAAATTCAGGCTGGGGAGCCCATGCATATCCAATCCATCGCGGCGCGTGCCGCGCTCGTGGCCTTTTTTGCTTTCTTCACGCCGGCCGCGTTCGCGCAGGATGTTTCGCTCGTCGGCGGCGCACCGACCGTGCAGACTTTCGACAGCCTGCCCGCGAGCGGCACCGGCACCACGCTGCCGAGCGGCTGGTATTTTTCCGAATCGGGCACGAACAAGAACGCCACGTACACCGCCGGCGACGGCTCGTCCAACACCGGCGACACCTACAGTTTTGGATCGACCGGCAGCAGCGACCGCGCGCTGGGCACGCTGCAATCGGGCAGCCTGGCGTCGACGATCGGTGCGCGCTTGCGCAACGACACCAGCAACACATTGAACCAGATCGCTGTCGCCTACACGGGCGAGCAGTGGCGCCAGGGCGGCAGCGGCATCGCGGACCGGCTCGACTTTCAATACAGCCTCAACGCGACGTCGGTCGGCGACAGCGCGGCGACCTGGATCGACGTCAATGCACTGGACTTCATGTCGCTCAAGACCGCGGCCTCCATCGCCACACTCGACGGCAACGCGGCGGCGAACCGCACTGCGATTTCCGGGTCGATCACGGGACTGAGCCTCGCGCCATCGGCCGCGATCTGGATTCGCTGGGTTGATTCGAATGTCTCCGGCAACGACGACGGCCTCGCCATCGACGACGTGAGTTTTTCCATCGACGGCATGCCGCCGGTGGACGTGGCACCGCTCGTCATCGCGACGGTACCGGCCCCCGGCGCCAGCAATGTGGCGCTGGGGACAACACTGGCGGTGAGCTTCAGCGAGCCGGTCACGGTGAGCGATCCGTGGTTCACGATCGAATGCGATACGTCCGACACGCATACAGCCAGCGTGAGCGGCGGCCCAAGTACCTACACGCTTACGCCCTCACCCGCGTTCGCCGCGGACGAAAGCTGTACCTGGACGATTCTCGCCGCCGGCGTCGTCGACAACGACGGCATGCCGGACCACCCGGGTGCCAATTACACGGCGTCGTTCACGACACTCGATCCGGCCACGCAGCCGCCGACCGTGGTTTCCACGCAGCCGGCCAATGGCGCCGCCAACGTGCCGATCGCCAGCGACATCCGCGTGACGTTCAGCGAAGTCGTGACGACCTCAAACGCGTTCGCGCTGTCCTGTGATTCCACACCAATCCAGCTCGACGAAACCGGCAGCGGCGCGACGCGCACTCTGACGCCATTCACGGTGCTGCCGGCCGGCAAGAGTTGCCTGTTCACGATTACAGGCAGCGGCGTGCACGACGCGGACAACATCCCTTTGCAGGCCGACTATACGGCGAGCTTCACAGTCGCCTCTGGCACGCACGCCGGTTACTACGGCAACATCAACACCAGTAGCCCGGAACAACTGCGCTGTTCACTGCATCAGACTATCAAGGGCCACACGATCTATCCGTACAGCGGTGGCACACAGAACGTCTGGACGATCCTCGAAATCGCGCAACAGGATCCGAAGAATCCGGCCAAGATCATCGACATTTATCGCAATCATTCCTACACGGCGGTCAGCGATCGTGCCGGCACCGGCAGTGGCCAGACCTACAATCGAGAACACGCATGGCCGAATTCGCTCGGTTTCGCCAATTCGAGCCTTGCTGCCTACACCGACACGCACATGCTGTGGCTGTCGGATACCAACCAGAACGCGAGCCGCGGCAACAAGCCCTACGCGAACTGCGCCAGCGGTTGCGGCGAGCTGCCCACCGACGCGAACAACGGCGTGGGTGGCGGCAGCGGCACGTATCCGGGCAACTCGAACTGGGTGAAATCGCCCGACGGCAATGCCGGTTCGTTCGAAGTCTGGAACCATCGCAAGGGCGAGGCGGCGCGCGCGATGTTCTACATGGCGATCCGCTACGAAGGCATCGCCGCGGAAACCGCGCACGATGGCGTGATCCCCGATCTTGAACTGACCGACAACCGCAGCCTGATCGTGATCACTCCCAACACCGCGGCCAAGGCCTACATGGGCCTGCTCACCGATCTGCTCGCCTGGAACACGCAGGATCCGCCGGATGCCGATGAAGTCGCGCGCAACGACGTGATCCAGAGTTTCCAGGGCAACCGCAATCCGTTTGTCGATCATCCCGAATGGGCGACGCAGGCACTATTCAATTCCAGCGAACCGGCGGTTTGCCAGCTCGGCAATGACACTATTTTCAAGGACGGCTTTGGCGGCACGCCGTGAATGGCGGCGATGCCGCTTCCACCACACACGCGATCAGGGCACACTGATTGCGATGTGAAACGGTTCATGTGCAGCTGCTCGGGATGAATGATGCTGATATGCGGACGCTGCCACTGTGGGAACATCGGTTTCGAGCTGAACTGGACGCCGGAGCCCGCGCAGATTCCCGCACGCGCCTGCACTTGTTCGTTTTGCGTCAAGCACGGCGGCGTGTGGGCAGCCTGCCCCACCGGCTCGCTTATCGTGACGTTGCGAGATCCGGCCGCCGTGTCAGCCTACCGATTCGGCACAAAAACTGCCGCGTTTCAGGTCTGCACGATCTGTGGCAGCGTGCCGGTCGTCACCAGCGAAATCGACGGCGGCGTCTACGCCGTGGTCAACGTCAATACCTTCGAGAATGTCGATGCGTCAATGCTGCAACCAGCATCGATCGCTCTGGACGACGAGGACGAACCCACGCGCCTCGCGCGGCGCGTACGCAACTGGATTGCCAGGGTCGAGATCAAGGCTGCATGTTGAAAAACCGTTTGCCGAATGTCGCAAGTCGGCGACAACCGGCGTTTTCCGGCGCACAGGGAATGAAATCCGCCGGAGAATCCCATGCGTTTTCGTCTTGCGCTTGCCGCGCCGATCCTGCTCGCCACGAGCTCGGTTTTCGCCGCCTGCATCACCCCGCCCGTTCTGTTGCCATTTCACTATCGTGTCGGCGCGGACACGGCGCATTGCCAATACAACGACATCCAGTCCGCTATCAATGCCGTCGGCGAATGCCCGACCATCATCGACATCACGCGCGAGCACACCTACACGCACCAGCACCTGCACATCGACAACAAGCCGAACCTGACCCTGCAAGGCTGGGGCGATGGCGTGACCTGCGCGATGATTCCCGGCAACCTCGACTTTCCGCCCTACGCGCCGCCGACATCGACCCAGCCGCTGCTGAGTATCGATGGCAGCAGCGATGGCGGCGGCAGCGTGCTGTACGTGACCGGCAACAGCAATGTCGGCCTGCACAACCTGACCGTCTTGCGCGGAGAGAACCTCGGCAGCGACGACAACAACTCCGTCGGCGGCGGCATCCATTTCGATGGACAAGGATCGCTGTACCTGACCCGCAGCACGATCAGCACCAACGAAGCCGGCTTCGGCGGCGGCATCGACGTCAACGGCAGCAGCGGGCCAGTCGCGCTGACGCTTGATGCGAACACGCTGGTGATCTCCAATACGGCCGATACCTCCGGCGGCGGCATCCGCGTGCGCGGCAACACGCGCCTGTACGCACTCAAGCCCGGCACCTTGATCGGCTACAACCATGCGCCGAACGGCTACGGCGGCGGCATCGAAGTGCTGGGCCCCGCGCGCGCCGACATCGGCTCGCCTGGCTACAACGGCCTCGCCGCGATCTATGGCAACGACGCGGCCTACGGCGGCGGCATGGATATCCTTGATTTTGGCGATTCGGCGCCTGCGGTCGCGCGCCTGTTCACGACGGATCCCGCCAATCCGGTGCAGGTTTCGAGCAATTTCGCTTCGCACACAGGCGGTGCGTTCTACCTGCGCCCCTACGAGGCGATCGGCAGCGCTGGCGGCGCCGCCGTCCTGTGCACCTACGACTTCCGCATTGAGAACAATGCCGCGCAGGAAGGTACCGCCATCTACGCCGATGCCGACTACGACGCCGTCGGCAATCCGCTCGGCGGATACGTCGCGCTGAATACCGATCCTGACTTCGTCGCGGGCTCGGCCAACCATCCGTGCGCAACCCCGGAACCCGTCGCTGCGCTCGGCGCCGTTGCCTGCGCGGCCGGCGTGCCGTGCAACACCCTGACCGCGAACAAGGCAGTGGACGGCGGCGGCAATCCCACTGCCGGTGCGACCATCCTGTTGCAGTCCAATGGCAAGTTTTTGGGCGACCGTTTCAGCATGCGCGCAAACACCGGAGCACATGCCCTGCGTGAAATTGGGGATACTTTTTTGAGCGACGCTATCCTGACCAATTGCCTGCTCGCCGACAACGTGCTGACCCAGGAACTGATTGCGCAGACGGACGGCACGAACGCAGCCGCTAAGCTGGATTCGTGTACCATCGCCGGCAATACGATCGGCGCACCGTATGTCTTTCTCGCGCCCGGATACTTGTTCTTGCGCAACAGCATCATCGAACAGCCCGGACACGCCACGGTCGATCCGGCGATCACGGATTCCTACAGCGCGGCGTATCTGCTCACCAACGACCGCAGCACGTTGCCCAATGCCTATAGCATCGAGCAGGGCGAGCCGAGCTTCGTCGACGCGGCGAACGGCAACTATCACCTGTTGCCGACTTCGCTCGGCGTCGATTTCGCACCCGTGGATTCCAGCTTCTACGTGACCACTGCGGACCTGGACCGCAACCCGCGCGTCGTCGATTTGCCCAACGTTTTTGACGGTTACGGGCCGATGGACCTGGGTGCGTACGAAGTGCAGCGCGTCTTCGCCTGCGGCGCCAGCGACACGATTTTTTGCGACGGTTTCGAGCCGTAGCCGGCGCACAAAAAGAAGCCCCGCACTTGGCGGGGCTTCGTTGTAACGCGTCATTGGGCTTCGCTTAGAAGTCCATTCCACCCATGCCGCCCATGCCGCCGCCGCCCGGCGCGCCATGGTTGTGCTCTTCCTTCTTCGGCGCTTCGGCGACCATGGCCTCGGTGGTGATCATGAGGCCGGCGATCGACGCCGCGTTCTGCAGCGCGCTGCGCGTGACCTTGGTCGGATCCAGGATGCCGAACTCGATCATGTCGCCGTACTCGCCATTCGCGGCGTTGTAGCCGTGGTTGCCCTTGCTGGCGGCAACCTTGTTCAACACGACGGACGGTTCTTCGCCGGCGTTGGCGACGATCTCGCGCAGGGGCGCTTCCATCGCACGCTTGGCGATGTGGATGCCGTGGTTCTGGTCTTCGTTGTCGCCCTTCAATTTCTTGATCGCGTCCAACGCGCGGATCAGGGCCACGCCGCCGCCCGGAACCACGCCTTCTTCCACCGCCGCACGCGTGGCGTGCAGGGCGTCTTCGACGCGCGCCTTCTTTTCCTTCATCTCGACTTCGGTCGCGGCGCCGACCTTAATCACCGCAACGCCGCCGGCGAGCTTGGCCACGCGCTCCTGCAGCTTTTCGCGGTCGTAGTCGGACGAGGTCTCTTCGATCTGCGCCTTGATCTGCTCGATGCGGGCCTTGATGTTCTTGGCTTCGCCATGGCCGTCGATGATGGTGCTGTTTTCCTTCGACACCTGCACCTTCTTGGCGCGGCCCAGATCCTTGATCGTGGCCTTCTCGAGCGACAGGCCGACTTCCTCGGAAATCACCTGGCCGCCGGTGAGGATGGCCATGTCTTCGAGCATCGCCTTGCGACGATCGCCGAAGCCCGGCGCCTTCACCGCGCACACCTTGACGATGCCGCGGATGGTGTTGACGACGAGAGTCGCCAGCGCTTCGCCTTCGACTTCCTCGGCGACGATGAGCAGCGGCTTGCCGGCCTTGGCCACGCCTTCGAGGATCGGCAGCAGCTCGCGCACGTTCGCGATCTTCTTGTCATGCAGCAGGATGTACGGGTCTTCCAGCTCGGCCTGCATCGACTGCTGGTTGTTGATGAAGTACGGCGACAGGTAGCCGCGATCGAACTGCATGCCTTCGACGACATCCAGCTCATTGTCCAGGCCCGAGCCGTCTTCAACCGTGATCACGCCTTCCTTGCCGACCTTGTCCATCGCCTTGGCGATGAGGTCACCGATGTCGGAATCGGAATTCGCGGAAATCGAACCGACCTGGGCGATTTCCTTGCTCGTCGAACACGGCTTGGACAGATTCTTCAGCTCCGCCACGGCGCCGGTCACGGCCTTGTCGATGCCGCGCTTGAGATCCATCGGATTCATGCCGGCGGCAACGGCCTTCAGGCCCTCGCGAATCAACGCCTGCGCGAGCACGGTCGCGGTGGTGGTGCCATCGCCGGCGACGTCGGAGGTCTTCGACGCGACTTCCTTGACCATCTGCGCACCCATGTTCTCGAACTTGTCGGCCAGTTCGATTTCCTTGGCGACGGACACGCCGTCCTTGGTGATCGTCGGCGCGCCGAAGCTCTTGTCGAGCACCACGTTGCGACCCTTGGGACCCAGCGTCGCCTTGACGGCGTTCGCCAGCACATTCACGCCGCGCAGCATGCGCGCACGCGCGTCTTCACCGAAACGAATTTCTTTAGCAGCCATTGGATAAACTCCTCAAAATATACTTTTATAAAAGTGCAGTTATTCAATAACCGCCATGAGATCTTCCTCGCGCATCACGAGGAGTTCCTGGCCATCGACCTTGACCTCGGTGCCGGAGTACTTGCCGAACAGCACCTTCTCGCCGGCCTTGACGCCCACCGGGCGCACCTTGCCGTCTTCGAGGATCTTGCCGGAGCCCACGGCGACGACTTCGCCCTTGATCGGCTTTTCGGTCGCGGTGTCGGGAATGACGATGCCGCCGGCCGACTTGGTTTCGGCTTCCAGGCGCTTGATGATGACGCGGTCGTGCAACGGACGCAGTTTCATGG
>JAFEFD010000502.1 GCA_018240765.1 Pseudomonadota bacterium
ACCACCCAGGGGTTCTCGTCGAGTTCGTCGAACGAGTCCTGCAGCGCGTTCTCCAACGCATCCCGCGCCTGCCACAGCCAGGCCATCTCGCGGCCCTCGGTGCCGACCGGCGCCAGCTCGAAGAACGCCGCCACCGACTGGCCGTCCTCCAGCAGCAAGCTCTTGGAATCGGGCAGGTACTCCACCCAGGGGAGCAGATCGGCGAAGGACGGCGCCACGCCGTAGAGCGCCTGCAAGTCCGCCTCGGTGGCCGGCCGGCGCGGCTGGCCGCCCACCGCGCTACCGGGCTCGGGAATACCGTGCGCGGCCAGCGTCGAGACATGCTGCGCCCAGGCGTCATCGGCATCCAGGTCGGGGCCGGCAGGCGTGGCGGCCTTGCGTGCCCAGGGCAACGACCAGGCCATCAGTAGTCCTCCAGGCGCTCGCCGGGCATCGCGTACTGCACGCGCTGGTAGAGCGGGAACACGGTGGTGTAGCCGGGCACCGGCACCGGGTCGGTGCCGGCTAGGTGCTGGAACACGTACATCACCAGGTCCGGGTTCGGCAGCCGGTGGAACTGGCGGTAAATCTCGTTGGCCGCGGTGCGCGTGTAGGCGGCAGCGGCGGCGGGCGCCGCCTGCACGTCGGCCTCGGTCAGCGGCCGGCGCAGGCCCTGACGCGCATCGAGCAGTTGCCGCGCCGCCTGTCCGCCACCGGCGCTGCCGCCCGTCTCCTGGTTCCACACGTCGAGCATGGTGTGCTCGCCGTGCGGCAGCAGCTCGTCCTTGCTGGTCGCGCAGCCGCCCAGCACCATGACCGCGCACAGGGCCGCGGCCGATTCAATCCAAATCCGACGCATGGGCGCCTCCGATGCGGTGATTGACCCGCCGCCCCTTAGCGTCGTAGTCGATGTTGAGCGGCTGCTCCAGATGCACGGCGACCTTGGCGCCGGGCCGCACGTAGACCGCGGCGAAGGCCTGCCCGTAGAGCTTGTTGACCCAATCGGCCATGTCGCGCACGCCGCCGGCCAGGATGCGGCCCATCGCCTCGTTGCCGCTGATGCCGACGGTGCCGAGCGAGCCGTTGCTGTTGGCGACCACGGCCACGCTGCCGTTGTCCGACTTGATCAGCGAGGCCGCGCCGGCGCCGGCCGCAGTGATCAGCGCCTGCGAGCCCAGGTACTGCTGCGCGTTGCTGCGCCGCTCGCCCGAGACGCACGGGCTGCCGTAGGGATCGCTGATCCAGCCCAGGCCGCCCTGCGTCGTGCTGTTCGCACTGTTGCCCTGATTGCCGCTGCTCCGATTCCGATTGCCGTCCTCCGGCACGGTGCGGATCGTGCCGTCGTTGAAGACGAACGTGACCGAGCGGATCTGGCCGCGCACGCAGGAAAGCGTCCAGTCGCCCGAGGCCGTGCCGCTGACCACCGCGCCGGCCACGTCGGGGATGTCGATGCCGTTGGCGGTGAGGTTGTCGGGGCCGATCAGCACCTTGAAGGGATACGGATCGTTGACCGTGCCGTCGATCGGCACGCGGCCGATCAGCGCCGTCATCGCGATCGAGCCCATCAGCGTCGAGTTCGACGGCACCGTGTAGACCGGCTTGGCCGACGCGCCCACGGCGCGGCTGCCCGCATCCGCGACGGTGCTTGCCACACCGTCGGCCGTGTCGGAAAGCGTCTTCTGCGCCGGCCCGAAGCTGGTCGGGAAGTTCAAGCCGCCGCTGCTGCCGTTCTTCGCCGAGGGTTTCGCATCGTCCGGCTCCACCCAGCGCGTGCCGTTGGTGTTGCGCGCACTGCCGCTCTGGTTGCCGCCGAAGTTCTTGCCGTCGCCTTCCTCCAGCCCGAGGCCCACCGGCAGGTCGGCCTGGCCGCTCTTGCCGGAGAGGCCGTCCAGGCGCCGCTGCAGGTCTTGCAGCAGGCCCTGGGTCTGCTGGCGGTCGCCGGCCAACTGCTCGCGGTCCTGCTGCAGGCGGCCGCGCTCGCCGTCGAGCGCGGACTGGATGCGCTGGTCGATCGCGCTTTCCCTCGCGCGCATGCGTTCGTTCTCGGTCTTCTGGTTCTTGTTATCGTTGAGCGCCGTCTGCAGTTCGTTGCGCAACTGCTTGACCTGGGCCACCAGCGTGGCGACGGTATCGCGCGGCGTATCGCCTTCGATGCCCAGCGCCTTCATCTCTTCGGGCGTGAGCGGGTTGGCGCTGCCGGGAGGTGCCGGCCTGGCGCTGCGCTCGCCCGAGAAGAGCTTGATGCCGACGAACACCAGCACCAGCGCCATCGGGATCAGCAGCCACTTCAGGAGGGGGTTACTTTTCATCGCGCGCTCCTCCTCCTTCGGCCTGGCCGGCCGCCGCTGCCGGCGGCAGGTTCACCGTCGCGTCGATCGGCGCCACCTTGGGCAGCAGCGACTCGGCCAGGCCGTGGCCACGGGTGACGAGATAGACCACGGTGGTGTCGGCTGCGCGGCCGGCCGGCCCCAGGGTCGGGTGCTGGAAGGTCGCGGCGAGGAAGTCGCCCTGCAACGCACGCGGGTCGAGGTCGAGCCAGCGCCCGGAGGTGTTGGTGAGCTTCACGGCCGTCACCCACTGGTCTTCGAGCCGCCACGCGGCCAGCGCCTGCGCGCGCACCGGCAGCGTGGGCAGCAAGGTGTCCAGCGCGAGGTTGCGGCGCAGGTTGACGCGGCCGATGCCGGCCACGGGCTCCACGGTGCGCAGCGGCGCATAGAGGTTCTGCGCCGCGTAGCGCGTCAGCACCACGGCCACCGGCGTTGCGCGGCGGGCGGCTGGTGTCGGGCGCTGCGCATCGTCGTCCACGGTGGCCGAGGGGCTGGCCGGCTCGCCGTAGCGGGTGGCCGGCACATCGCCCTCGACGATGCGCACGGGTTCGAGTGCGGGCTGGCCTGCTTTGGCCGGCTCGGCGGCGATGTCGAGCAGGATCAGCGCGCCGGATTCCACGTCCTGTAGTTGCAGCCGCGTGGGCGGGATGGGCGCGCTGGCGCGCAGGTAGATCGCGCCACCGGCGCTCTGCACGCGCAACTGCTCGCCGACGCCGGCCGGCACCCCGATGCGCACGTTGCGCTCGATGAAGACCACGCGCTCCTGGCCGACCACGAGCGGCACCGCCAGCGGCAGGCGCTCCCAGCGCAGGATTTCGATGGCATGGCCCGCGGGCACGAAACCCAGGCACAACAGGACGCCGGCCAGGGCCGGAAGGAAGCAGCGCTTCATGGGGTGTCTCCCTGCAGATTGGCACCGGGGCTGGCGGGCTTGCCGGCTGGCGCCGGGGGCGGCGGGGTTTCGATGCGCTCGGGCGCACGCGCATAGCAATCCAGCACGAGGCCGAAGGGATTGCGCTCGGGATCGATGTCGATGCGCACGACCTTCAGCGCGTAGCGCACGAGTGCGCGCTTGACCTGCTCGGCGCCCAGATACTCGTCGGCGCTCACGTCCAGCGTGACGATCCAGTCGTTCACCGACACGGTGCGCACGCGCGCGGCGGGATCGTCGCCGTAGCCGCGGCCGGGAATCTCGTAGATGCCGCGCACGCGCTGGCGCAACTCGCCGTTGCTGCGCCGGAATTCGTAGTCCTGCTGCAGGAAGGCCCGGCAGCTCGGCGTGAAGTAGGCCGACAGCCCATGCAGGTTGCGCGGGTAGTCCTGCTCGCCGTTGGTCGGCCAGCGTTGGGCCTGCTGCCAGATGTAGAAGGTGAAGGCGTAGACGCTCTCCGGCGGCACGTCCCACCACTTGCGGGTGCTGCCCGAGC
>JAFEFD010000503.1 GCA_018240765.1 Pseudomonadota bacterium
CAGACCGGCACAAATTGCAGGTAGTTTTTTAAGCATGGCTGCCAATTACCTGATTCCCAAAGGGCTTCCCGAGTGTATACGAAAAATTTAACGGCGCAAATGACGGCCTTCACGGATTTGCCCATGGATCGGGCCGGATGTTGCCGAATTCGCGCCAAGTGCCGATTCGGCGTAGAATTTTTCCCCATTCCCGTGCCCCGCCACGGCTTGCCCATGTGTTCCTGCGACCCCATATCCGCGCCATGCTGACGATACTCGAATTCCCCGATCCGCGCCTGCGCACCAAGGCCAAGCCCGTCGCGGTGTTCGACAAGGCCCTGCACGCGCTGATCGAAGCGATGTTCTCGACCATGTACGCCGCGCCTGGCATTGGCCTGGCCGCGACCCAGGTCAACGTGCATCAACAATTGCTCGTGCTCGATGTGTCGGAAGAAAAGAATGCCCCGCTCGTGCTGATCAACCCGAAAATCGTCGAGCGCGAAGGCGCGCAGGTCTACCAGGAAGGCTGCCTGTCGGTGCCGGGCATCTTTGCCGACGTGGAGCGCGCCGAGCGCATCGTCGTCGAAGCCGCCGATCGCGACGGCAAGCCGGTCCGGATCGAGGCCGATGGCCTGCTCGCGGTGTGCATCCAGCACGAGATGGATCACCTGATCGGCAAGCTTTTCGTCGATTACCTGTCGCCGCTGAAGCGCGAACTAGTGCGCAAGAAGCTGGAAAAAGCCCACCGCGAAGCGGGCTAAAAACTGCTGCGCTCGGCAGCTCGCGTTCCGACGGTGCTCGGAATCCTCAAGTACTGACGTGTACACTCCGGTTCTTCGCTCCGGCGACCCGCAATCCGCCTTCGCTCGCGACGTTTTTGGCCGCTTCGCACCTGGACATGAATCGCCCTTTTCGACTGGTTTTCGCCGGTACGCCCGAGTTCGCGGTGCCGCACCTGCACGCGTGCCTCGCTGAAAATGTGGAAATTGCGGCGGTGTATACGCAACCCGACCGCCCCGCCGGGCGCGGGCGCGCGCTGGCGGCGAGCCCGGTCAAGCAGGCGGCACTGGCGGCCGGTCTCATTGTCGAACAACCCGAATCACTCAAATCACTCGCAGCGCAGGCACGGCTGCACGAACTTGCCCCCGACCTGCTCGTTGTCGTCGCCTATGGCCTGATCCTGCCGCGCAGGGTGCTCGAGATCCCGCGGCTGGGCTGCTGGAACGTGCACGCCTCGCTGCTGCCGCGCTGGCGCGGCGCCGCCCCGATCCAGCGCGCAATCCTGGCCGGCGACACGCAAACGGGTGTGTGCCTGATGCGCATGGAAGCCGGACTCGATACCGGTCCGGTGCTGCTTCGTCGCGAATTCAGCATCGCCTCGCGCGACACCGGCGGCAGCCTGCACGACAAGCTCGCCGAACTCGGTGCACAAGTGCTTGGCGATGGCTTGCGTCGCACGTTGGGCGGTGAGGTGCTGCATGCCGAGCCGCAACCGGAAGCGGGCGTCACTTACGCGCACAAACTGGAAAAGTCCGAAGCGCGGCTGGATTGGAACGAATCCGCCATCGCGCTCGAGCGCAAGGTACGTGCCTTTGATCCCTGGCCGGTCGCCGAAGCCGATGTCTCGGGGGAACGCGTGCGGGTCTGGGCAGCGCAGGCATTGGCGGGAACCGGCGCAAGTCCTGGAACGATCGTTGCCGCCGGCAAGCACGGCATCGATGTCGCCTGCAGCGAAGGCGCGTTGCGGATCCTGCAGCTCCAGCGTGCGGGCGGACGTGTCGTTTCGGCGGCGGATTACCTCAACGCGCGGCCCGAGTTGAAGCGCGCGTGAGCGCAACGGCCGATCCGCGCGCGCTGGCGGCGCAGGCGCTGGCCGGCGTCGCCGGCGGGCAGTCGTTGCGCGCGGCATCCGCCGAAACTTCCGCGAAACTTCACGATCCGCGCGATCGTGCGTTGCTGTCGGCGCTGCTGCACGAGGGCGCGCGCTGGTGGCTGCGTTTCGATGTGGCGCTGGACGCAATGCTCGAAAGCCCGCTGCGCGAACGTGACGCGGATATCCGCGCCCTGGTCGTGCTCGGTCTCGTGCAACTGGAAACCATGGAATTGAGCGACTACGCCGCCGTGGCGGCCACGGTCGAGGCCACGCGCGCGCTGCGCAAACCGTCGTTCGCGGGCCTGGTCAACGCATTGCTGCGCCGTTGGTTGCGCGAACGCGAAGCGCAAACCGCGAAACTGGATCGCCATGTGGAGACGCGCACGGCGCATCCGCGCTGGCTGATCGACAAACTGCAATTCGACTGGGCCGAGCAAGTCGAGTCCATCCTCGCCGCGAACAATGCGCCCGCGCCGCTGTGGCTGCGCGTAAACCGGCGCCGCGTCACGCGCGCGGATTTCGCCGCGCAGCTGCATGCGGCGGGCATTGGCTGCCAGATGCCGCAGGCCGCACCCGATGCCCTGATTCTCGACGCGAGCCGCGACGTGACTGCGCTGCCGGGTTATGCGCAGGGATTTTTCTCGGTGCAGGATGGCGCCGCCCAGCAGGCGGCAATCCTGCTTGATCTGAAGGCCGGCCAGCGCGTGCTGGATGCCTGCGCCGCGCCCGGCGGCAAGAGCGCGCATGTCCTGGAAACGGCGGATGTGAAGTTGACCGCGCTCGACGCCGATACGCGGCGTCTGCCGCGCCTGCGCGAAAACCTGGCGAGGCTCGGACTGACCGCGGACGTGCGCACCGGCGATGCGGCGGTCCCGCGTGACTGGTGGGATGGCAAGCCCTTCGACCGCATCCTGCTCGACGCCCCATGCTCGGCGACCGGCATCATTCGCCGCCAGCCGGACGTGAAGCTGCACCGGCGCGTGGACGACATTCCCGCCCTCGTCGCGACACAGAAGCGCCTGCTCGACGCACTGTGGCCTTTGCTTGCGCGCGGCGGGCGCTTAGTCTATGCCACCTGTTCGGTTTTCGTGGACGAGAACGCGCGCCAGATCGGTGCGTTCGCGCAACGCCATGCGGATGCGCGCGCGGTCGCGGCGCCGCTGACGTGGCATGCAGCGGGGGCGGGCATGCAGAACCTGCCGGGAGAATCCGGCATGGACGGATTTTTTTATGCGCTTGTGGACAAGCACAATTAGTATACTTTTTTGCACCGTGCTGGCGGCATGCGCGCGTGCGCCTGGCGCGTTCGTCGTGCGCTCGGCTTCGGTGGATGCCGGCGCGCTGGTCGTGCGCTGCGACTGGCGGCCAGACGCGCAAGTGCTGGACGCGCTCGATCACGGCATCGAGCTGCCGTTCGTCGTTACGGCCAGCATCGACTACGCCGGCGCCGTTAACCATATGCGGCGTCATATCCGTCTGCGTTACTTTCCGTTGTCGCGCCAATACCAGGTCAGCGATGTCGAAGACGCCACGGAGCGCAGCTACGCCGTGCGCGCGCTGGCGCTGCAAGCGATGGAAAACCTGCGCCTGCCCTTGGTCAGTGAGGATCGTGTCAGTGCGGATCGTGCCGGCGCGACCCGTTTGGACGTGCGCATCACGCTCGATCGCGATGCCCTGCCTGGCGCCTTGCGTCTGCCTGCTCTGCTGCAATCGGCCTGGCGCATGGATAGCGGAACCTGGACATGGCGCGCCCGGGCCGGCTGATGCGCATCTTCCGGCGCGCGCTGCCGGTGCTGGCCGTGGCCGTGCTGCTGGCCGCGGCGCTGGTGCTCGCCAACGATGCGGCCAGCGGCGCGAGCAGGCTCGGCGCATGGTATCCGTGGCTACTCGGCGCCAGCGTGCTCGCGCTGCTGGTGCTGGTCGCGATCATCGTGCAGCGCCTGTTGCGCCTGCGCCGCGAATTGCGCGCGGATGCGCCGGGCGCGCGCCTGAACCGGCGCGTGCTGGCGATGCTGATCGTGCTCGCACTGCCGCCGGTATTCGTGGTCTACGGATTTGCCCTGAATTTCCTCGACGCGACCATCGACACGTGGTTCAACGTGCGCATGGAACACGCCATGGACGATGCGCTGGAAATCGGCCGGGTCTATCTCGACGAGCGCCTGCAAAGCGCGCAGCAGCACAGCGTGGCGCTGGCGCAAACATTGCGCGACGCCAGCGATGCGGATCTGCAGAAGCGCGTGGACGCGGCCATCGACGTGCAAGGCGCGTTGCAGTTGGCGGTGTTCGGCAAGGATCAATCCGTGCTGGCGACCGCCAGTGCCGATCCGCAACTGCTCACGCCTGCCTATCCGGATTCGGCGGCGCTGTTGCAGGTGCAAGGCAACGGCCACTATGCCGCAGCCGAGCCGCTCGGCGCGCGCCTGGTGTTGCGCGTGGTCGAGCCGCTGCCGGCAACAGCGGCCGGCAGCGAACGCCTGTTGCAGGCGCTGTTCCCGCTGCCGGCACGCATGCAGGCGTTGAGCACGGGCGTGGAGCAGGCGAATTTCGATTTCCAACGCCTGAAATTCCTGCGCGGCTCGCTCAAGCTCACCTTCACCCTGGTGCTCACTTTCGTGTTGCTGCTGTCGGTGCTGTTCGCACTGATGCTGGCGTTCGGCATCGCGCGGCGCCTCACCGCGCCGATCGGGCGCCTTGCCGCGGCCACGCGCGCGGTCGGCGCGGGCCGCTACGACACGCCATTGCCGGTCGGCAGTCGTGACGAACTCGGCTTCCTGCTTTCTTCGTTCAACCAGATGCAGCGCGAACTGGAATTGTCCAACGCGCGCCTGCTCCATAGCGCGCAGGAGACCGAAAGCCAGCGCGCGTACCTGCGTGCCGTGCTCGAACGCCTGTCGGCCGGCGTACTCGGCATCGATCGCAGCGGCACGTTGCGCACATTGAACCGCGCCGCCGAATCGATTCTCGACCTGCCATTGACGAGCTACATCGGCCAGCATCTTTCGGTGTTGCGCCGCGATCATCCGCAACTGGCACCGCTGTTCGACCCCATCCTGCAGCACGCCCGTGAAGGAATGCGCGAATGGCGCGAGGAAGTGGTGCTGACGACGCACGATAAAATCGGCGGCGAGGAGCGTCGCCTGTTGCTGTTGCGCGGCGCGGAACTGGGCGCGGATTCCGGCATCGTTGCCGTGTTCGACGACCTGACCCAGCTCGATCGCGCCCAGCGCGACGCGGCCTGGGCCGAAGTCGCGCGCCGTCTCGCGCACGAGGTGAAAAATCCGCTTACGCCGATCCAGCTCGCCGCGGAACGCCTGCGCCGCCGCTTCATCGGCCGCATGCCGCCGGATGACACCGAGGTGCTTGATCGCGCCACGCACACCATCGTTGCCCAGGTCGAAGCGCTCAAGACCCTGGTCAACGCGTTCGGTGATTACGCGCGGCCGCCGCAGATCGAGGCGCGCGCGCTGGATCTGCACGCGCTCGCCGGCGAAGTGCTGGACCTGTACGAAAACGACCAGCGCATCCAGTTGACGCGGCGCTTCGAAGCGCACGCACCGATCCTGCGTGCCGACGCCGGTCGTCTGCGCCAGTTGTTGCACAACCTGATGAAGAACGCATTGGAAGCGATAGGCGACGCGCGCAAGCCGCACATCGAGGTGGCGACACAAGACATTGTGGAAAATGCGCAAAAGTGGATTGAACTCAGTGTTGCCGACAACGGTCCGGGATTGCCGCAAGGTTTCGGCGAGCGCTGGTTCGAGCCGTACACATCGAGCAAGCAGCGCGGCACCGGTCTGGGCCTTGCCGTGGCGAAGAAGATCGCCGAGGAGCACGGCGGCAGCATTCGCGCGGAAAACCGTGCCGGTGGCGGCGCGGTTTTCACCCTGCGCCTGCCGCGTGAAGGCGGCGTGGCGTGAACGCGGCCGAACGCCGGCAGTGGCAGTGGTTTTTCCTGGTCGCGCTGGTCGTGCTCGCGGCCGGCTTCGGCCTGCGCGATCCGTGGCCGGCGGACGAACCGCGCTTCGCGCTGGTGGCCAGACAGATGTTCGACAGCGGCAACTGGCTGTTTCCGCATCGCGGCATCGAGCTGTACGCGGACAAACCACCGCTGTATTTCTGGATTCTGGCCGGCGCTCGCGCGCTCGTCGGCAACTGGCGCTGGAGCTTCCTGCTGCCGTCCCTGCTCGCCGGCATGGGCGTGTTGTGGCTGGTGTGCGATCTCGGCCGCCGGCTGTGGAATCCGCGCGCCGGCCTGTACGCCGGCATGGCGGTTTTATGCGCCGTGCAGTTCGTCTACCAATTCAAGCGCGCGCAGATCGATCCGAGCCTTGTATTTGCCACAACGCTTTCGCTTTATGGCTTGTGCCGACACCTGTTGCTCGGGCCGCGATGGCGCTGGTTCTGGATCGCATGTTTTGCGGCTGGCGCGGGTGTAGTGCTCAAGGGCGTCGGCTTCCTGCCCCTGCTGATCCTGCTGCCATACGCCGCAATGCGGCTGGCGCCGTGGCTGGGATTGGCCGACCTGGGTCGCGGCAATGCCTGGCGCTGGGCGCTGGGCCTGGTTCTGGTGTTCGTTGCGATCGCGCTGTGGCTGGTGCCGATGCTCATCGCCGCGCACGCCGATGCCACGCCCGAGCACCGCGCCTACGTCCACGACTTGCTGTTCCGGCAGACGCTCGAGCGCTATGCCGACCCCTGGCACCACCAGAAACCGTTCTGGTATTTCGGCCAGATCGCCCTGCTGTTCTGGGCGCCGTTCTCGCTGGCGTTTTTCTGGCTGTGGCGCAACTGGCGCGACGCCTGGCGCGCGCGCGATGCGCGCGTGTGGTTGCCGTTGGCGTGGGGCTTGCTGGTCGTGCTGTTCTTCAGTTTCAGCGCCGGCAAGCGCGACATGTACATCCTGCCCGCCCTGCCCGCGTTCGCGGTGGCGGCAGCGCCATTCCTGCCGGCGCTGTGCGAGCGACGCGGGTTTCGCTGGATGCTGTGGGGATTCGCCTTCGGACTCGGATTGTTGTTGTTCGGACTCGGCGCGAGCGTGTTGCTCGGGCACGCGCGTTTTCTCGACAACCTGCTCGACGATCGTGGCGCGGATGCGGCCGTTCACGGACTTGGCCTGTTCCTGCTCGGAGCAGGCTCGCTCGGCACGCTCGCGGCGCTGGTGCTGCGACCGGCGCGCGCGGTGGCTGCGACGGCCGTGTTGCTGATCGCCCTGTGGTGCGGCTACGGCTTGGTTGTCTATCCCTTGCTCGATGGCAGCAGTTCGGCGCGCGAACTCATGCAGGCAGCGCGTCGTTCTGCCGGACCCGAAACTGCAATCGGCCTGGTCGACTGGAAGGAACAAGACTTGTTGCAAGCCATTGGCCCGACCGTCGAATTCGGTTTCAGTGCCGCCCGCGCGCAGCAGTTGCAACGCGCGCAGGCATGGCTGGCTGCCGAGCCCGAGCAGCGGCGAATCCTGCTTCCCGATCCGGAAACCGGCACCGATGCCTGCCTGCGCCTGGATGAGGTGCACGCGCAACGCATCGGCAAGTCCAATCGTCGCGACTGGTGGTTGGCCGGAACTGGCGCATTCGTGGCGCCTTGCCAGTAAACCCGGGCGATCAGCGCGCGGCGCCGGACACTTGACGCCACGCGTCGACCGCCACGGCGGGTGGAATTTCCGCGACGGATCCCGCGCGCGGATTCACACCGAGATTGATCACCGGCTTGCCGAACGGGCTGCGTCGATCCCACTTTTCCGGCCCGTACTTGCCGCCATACATCAACACGAGCGGACAGCCCATCGCCGCCGCGAGGTGCGCCGGTCCCGAATCCACCGACACCATGCTGTGCGCGCGCTCAAGCACGGCCATCAGGCGTCGTATCGGCAAATCCGACGTCGCCAGCTTCGCCTGCGCCACGTTCGCTGCGCGCGCGATCGCTTCGCACACCGCCGATTCGATCGGCGTGCCGCACAACACAAGATTCGCCGATGGCAGGGTCTGGTGCATCGCGTGCAACAGCGCGGCCCAGTTTTCGATGGGCCAGAATTTAGGATCGATGCGGCGCGGCTCCCACCAGCGATGCACATGCCAGTTGCCGGGCTGGAGCAAGACCAGCGGCGCATCGGCGAATCCGCGCTGGCGCAACCAGGCATCCGCGTCGGCGCGGTCACCGGCGTCCAGATACAGGCGCGGCGCGGCTCGCACGTCGTCGTGCCACGGATAATCGGTTTCACGAAACGCCGCCGGCGTGGCGCGACCCAAACGCAGTGCCTGATCGACCCAGTGCTCATCGCCGCGCGGCGCGATGTCGTGCAGAAAAACGCAGCGCTCGCGCGGTATCCCCGCGAAACGCAGCATCCAGCGAATGCGCTTGAGCGAGCTGCGCGAGTCTTCGCTGATGTAGATCGGGCCATCGTGCACGCGCAATTTCGCAATCGCCCGCCAGCGCTCGGGACTGAAGGCGAGCAAGCGGTTGCGATTGCGCAGTTCCCAAATTTCGTCGATGTCGGAATGACCGCGGTACAACGCGCTCGTCCAGCCGCCGCGCGTCAGGATTTTTACCGGCGCCTGGTAGCGACAGCGCAACAGGTGCAGCAGCGGTTCCTGCAGCAGCATGTCGCCGAGGCGACCGAAGCGGATGAGCAGGGGCGTCAGCGGAGGGGCGTGGGATGCCATCGACACAATCGGTTGAATCAGGCGGCGCATTCTAGCCGCGTCGACTCAACTTCTTCCGAAGCGCCCAAACGCGCTATTCTTGACCGTCGCATTTTCGCCACAGGCCGTTTCATGAGTACCGGACGCATTCTCATCGTCGACGACGAGCCGGATATCCGCAGTACCGTCAAGGAAATCCTCGAAGACGAAGGTTACAGCGCCATCCTCGCCGCGAATGCCGACGAGGCGCGCGCGGCGCGCGAACGCGAGCATCCGGATGCGATCCTGCTCGACATCTGGATGCCCGGCACCGACGGCATCGCCCTGCTGCGCGAATGGGCGGCGGCCGGCGTGCTGGCCGCGAGTCCGGTGGTGATGATGTCCGGCCACGGCACCGTGGAAACTGCAGTCGAGGCGACGCGCCTGGGCGCCTGGGATTTCATCGAGAAACCCATTTCGCTGGCGAAGCTGCTGCTCACGCTCGAGCGCGCGCGCGAGGCCAGCCGCTTGCTCCGCGAAAACGAAGGCCTGCGCCAACGTCTTGCCCTGCCGCTGGAACCGGTCGGCGCGAGCAAGGTCATGGCAGCGTTGCGCGCGCAACTGCAAAAACTCGCCCAGCACGACGCCAACGTATTGATTCGCGGCGAAGCCGGTACCGGCAAGGAAACCCTCGCGCGCTGGCTGCACGCGCATGGGCCGCGCCGCGCCGGTCCGTTCGTCGCGGTTGCCGCCGGCAGCATTCCGCGCGATCACCTCGTCGCCGCGCTGTTCGGCACCGAGGATGCGAATGGCGTGCAACCCGGCTTGCTCGAACAGGCCAATGGCGGCACCTTGTTCCTCGACGAGGTCGCCGACCTCGACGCCGAATTGCAGCAGCGCGTGTTCAGCGTGTTGCAGCAGCGCGCCCTGGTGCGCGGCGGTGGGCGCGGGCCAGCGCCGCTGGACCTGCGCGTGATCGCCGCGAGCGCGCGCGATCTGGACGCACAGGTCAAGGCCGGCGCATTCCGCGAGGAACTCTACTACCTGCTCAATGTCCTACCGTTGCCGGTGCCGTCGCTGCGTGAGCGCTCCGAGGATGTACCGGAACTGCTGAACCTGTATGCGGATTTCTTCGCCGGTCGCGATCGCCTGCATGGCCGCCGTTTCGCGCCGGCGGCACAAAAGCGCTTGTGCGCATATGCCTGGCCGGGCAATGTGCGCGAGTTGCGCAACCTGGTGCAGCGCCTGCTGGTAATGGGCGGCGCGGCGGATGTCGAGTTGGCCGAAGTCGAAGCCGCGCTCGGGGCGACGACTGTGGCAGCGAATCCGGCGGGCATCGATTTCGACCTGCCGTTGCGCGAGGCGCGCGACCAGTTCGAGCGTGCCTACCTGCTGCACCAGTTGCAGCGCGCCGGCGGCAGTGTCGGCAAACTGGCCAAGGCGGCCGGCATGGAACGCACGCATTTGTACCGCAAGCTGCGCGACCTGGGGGTGGATGTGAAAAACGCGGCAACGGAAAACTGACACCAACCCCAAGGAGAAAATCATGAGCGTGAAAAACAAGGTAGCCCTCGTCACCGGCGCCGCCAGCGGCATCGGCAAGCGCATTGCCGAGGTGCTCGCGGACAACGGCGCGCACATCGCCATCGCCGACATCAATCAGGCCGCTGCGGACGCGGCCGCCGCCGAAATCCGCGCGCGCCGCGTCAAGGCCACGGCGGTGCTCATGGCTGTGACGAACGAGGAGCAGGTCGAGGCGGGCGTCGAGATAGTCGTCAAGGACCTGGGCAGCGTCGATATCCTCGTGTCCAACGCCGGTATCCAGATCGTTTATCCGATCGAGAGTTTCCCGTTTGTCGATTGGAAGAAGCTGCTGGCGATTCACCTGGATGGCGCATTCCTGACCA
>JAFEFD010000504.1 GCA_018240765.1 Pseudomonadota bacterium
CCAGCGCGCGGCGCATGCACGGAGAGCCGATCCAGCGTGAGCTGCAATTGCGCGGCTTGTGCCTTGACCTGTGCGAGTGCGGCTTCGCCCTGGGCCAGATCTTCGGGTCTCGTGCCGTTGAGCAACTCGGCGAGATTGGCTTTCGCCGCAGCGGCATCCGCATCGGCCTGGTGCAACGCCGTGTTCGCATTGTCGAGGTCTGCCTGACTGTTCAGACCGCGCTTGCGGATGTCGGCGGCGCGATCGCGCGCGATGCGCGCGTTTGCCGCCGTCGTCTGTGCGCGCGCCAGCGCCGCGCGGCTGGCATCGATGGTTTCGATGCGTGCACCGTGGCGCAATTCGTCGAGTGCCGCGCTCAGGCGCTGCACATCCGCCTGCGCGGCATCGAGCTGTGCCTGCGTACGGCGCGGATCGAGCGTGAGCAGCAGTTGCCCGGCCTGCACGCCGTCGCCTTCGTTCACGAGAATCTGCGTGATCGGTTCGGACACTTCCGCCGGCACCGCGATGCGATCCCATTCCAGCGTGCCGAGCAGGGGTGGCGGGCCGCTGTCACGCGAGCAGCCGCATAACGCTGCCAAAACCAGGGTGGCGACAAGCAGGCTTTTTCGCATGCGCGATCTCCAAGTGCACGGCCAGCGGGGACATGTCGCATGGTATTGCATGCGCGCCGTGAGCAGCCTCATTGCGGATGTCGCAGGCATAACCGCCGCCGCGGTATCCTAGCCTATCGGAGAGTTCGGATCGGAGCTGGATCATGGTGTTTGCGGCGTGATGGCGATGGCATTCTGGCCGGCATGGGCGGCTCCGATGCTGAACGGTGCGGCCTTGCTGCTTGCGCTCGGATTCCGCCGCAATCGCGCGGTCCTCGTGCTGGCCGTGCTCACGCTGGCCGCGCTGGCGCTGGCCGATTCGGGACTGTCTGCGGACGCAACGCGCGGCGCGGATGCCGCGCGCATGTTCGCACCATGGTTGTTGCTGGTCGCCGCCGTCTTGCCGGAACGCGGATTCCTGGCGCGGCGCAATGTCGCCCTGCTGGTCGCGCTGGCGCTGTCGGGGTGGCTGACCGTGGCCGCATCCGACGGCTTGTGGCCGCACCTGCGCGCGGGCTTGCCATTCGGCTTGTTGCCGTGGAATGCGGGCAGTGTGGCCGCGGGACTGACCTTCGCCGCCGCGCTGGCATGCCTGTTGCGCTGGGTGCTGGGCGGCGCGCCGATGGAAGCGGGACTGGGCATCGTGCTCGGCCTTGCCGGATTTTCGATGCTGCCGGGCGTAGGCAGCGACGGCACCAGTCGCACACTGGCGCTGGCCGGCGCATGCGCGCTGTTCGCGGTGCTCTATGCATCGTATCGAATGGCCTTCGTCGATGCGTTGTCGGGCCTGCCGAACCGGCGCGCGCTGGACGAAACGCTCGCGCGCCTGACCGGCGATTACGCGCTGGCGATGGTGGACGTGGATCATTTCAAGCAATTCAACGACACGCACGGACACGATGCCGGCGATCGCGTGTTGCAGGCTGTCGCCGCCGAGCTGCGGCGCGAACGCCGCGCCAGTTCCTTCCGTTATGGTGGCGAAGAATTCTGCCTGCTGTTCACCGGCGCGCGCAGCCGCGAGGCGGTGCGCATGTGCGACCAGACCCGGCGCAATGTCGAGGCGATGCGCGTGCGCATTCGCTCCGCACCGGCAAAACCGCGCGGCGGACAGGCAGTCAAGCGCCGCGAAGATATTGCGGTGAACGTCACGGTGAGCATCGGCGTGGCGCTGCGCGATGCGCAGATGCGCATGGCCAGCGACGTCCTCAAGGCGGCCGACCAGGCGCTGTACCAGGCCAAGTCGCGCGGGCGCAACCGCGTCGTCGCGCGCTGACGACCAACCGGTACGAATCTGCGGCAGGCCGTGCTTGACTCAGGTCATGGCGTGAGCCGGGGCGCTCGCGCATGCTCGGTACCACGTCACCCACCGCGCGTCGAAGCCGTTTGCGCCCCAAGCACTTGCTGGAGAGTCCGATGCAAATTCCACTTCCGAAAAATTTTGTTGCTGCCTTGTCCGGCATGGCGCTGTTGTTTGCCGCGGGTACAAGCGCGCAGGACGCGGCGCATACGGATCACGCCGCGCACGCACAATCCACGCAAGCCACGACGACTGCCTTGCCGGCCGGACAGCGTTGGGCCACCGACGCCCCGCTGCGCGACGGCATGCGCCGCATCCGCGAGGCGGTGCAGGCGCTCGGGCATGCCGAACATGGGCATCTGGATTCCGCGCAGATGGCGAACGTCGGCAAACTCATCGACACGGCCGTGCAGGACATGATCGCGAACTGCAAGCTAAAGCCCGATGCGGATGCCGCCTTGCACGGCCTGTTGGCGAAATTCATCGCCGGCGCGCATGCCGCGCGTACGGGGCAGGGCGTACCTGCGGCCCTGGCGGACATGCGCGGCGCGCTGGCCCGGTATCCGCACCTGTTCGACGATCCGGACTGGGACGCGTCCGCCCCCTGACGCGTCGCGTATTTTGACCGGCGCATGCGGGTTATCGGCGCCGTTTTGCGTAATGGGATGTACACACGAGGAAAATCCCATGCTGCGTCCTATGCGTTTGTTGTTCGTGCCGGTTTTGGCCATCGCGGCCAATGCTCCGCTTCACGCCGATATCCTGATTGGCAGTTGGGGCGATGGCAGTACGCCGCAGATCATGCGCGCTTTCGCCGATTCCGCGAACGGCAACGTGGCGCCGCTGCGCCAGCTTGGCGGGCCATCCACCGGATTCCTGACCCCCGTCGGTGGCGTCTACGAGCCGGTGGAAGGCGTGGTTTACGTGGCCGATTTCTACGGTCAGGCGATTCGCGTGTTTCCCGCCGCGGCCGGCGGCGACGTTGCGCCCAAGCGCGCGCTGACTTCACCCTACGTGGGCCAGGTCCGCAGCATCGCCATCGATGTGGCGCACGATGAGATGTTCTTCACCAGCACCTGTTGCGTGTGGACTTTCGACCGCACCGCGAGCGGCAATGGTTTCTTCAAGCGCTATGTGCAGTGGGGCGGCTTGTCCGGCAGCGTGACCCAGCAGAACTCCCCGAACGGTCTGGTCTACCTGTCCGCGACCGACCAGTTGGCGGAAACCGATACCGACAGCGCCGCACCCTATACGCCAAAGGTGCTGGTATTCGACCGCACCGCCAGCGGCAACACGGCGCCAGCACGCGTGATCACGGGCGCAAGCACGCAACTGGGCAGCTACGCGGGCGCACTCGCCTACGATGCGCCTTCGCGCAAGCTGTTCGTCGGCGCCTATACCGACAACGGCGCTTCGAGCCACTCCGCGCGCGTGCTGGTATTCGACGACACTGCCAATGGCAACGTCGCCCCGCTGCGCGTGATTGGCGGCGCCAACACCGGGCTGGAATTGTCGGGCAGCGGTTCGATCGGCGGCATTGCGATCGATCCGCAGCGCCAGCGCCTGATCGTCTCGATCTACGACTACGGCATCGCCGCCAACAGCAAGTTGCTGGTATTCGACATGGCCGCCAATGGCAACGTGCCGCCATTGCAGGCCATCGCCGGCGCGCAGACCGGATTCGCGTCCAGCCTTGGCGCGCCGATCTGGGTATCGACCGAGCGAATTTTCGGCGACGGCTTCGAGTAGTCGCGTAGCGGATTCGTCAGGCGCCTTCGAATCCGTTGCGGAAGATCGAGTCGTAGTCGCCCGGCGGCAGATCGACGCCCTGGAAGATGCCGATCGGCGTGTAATCCGAGTAACCCGGGAATGCGTAGTACACGTTCGGATTGCCCATGCGGCGGATCAGCGCTTCGGAAATCACGCGGCGATAGTCGGTGGTCACGGCGACATCGACGTTTTCGTAGAGCTGGCCATTGCCCAGGCCCGGATAGGTGCCGTAGACGGTGCCGCCGTTGACTGATCCGCCGAGTACGGTGATGACATTGCCGTAGCCGTGGTCGGTGCCGCCGTCGGAATTTTCCAGCACGCGGCGACCGAATTCGCTGACCACGATCACGCTCACGTGCTGCATGTAGTTCGTCGCGCCAGAAGAAAGATCGGTGTAGAACGCCGACAATCCGTCGGACAGGCTCGATACCTGGTTGCCGAACCAGTCGTAACTTTGCGTCGGGTTGCCCTGGCCGACGTGGGTGTCCCAGTTGCCCAGGTCGATCGTCACCGCGCGCAGGCCGACGTTGCGCTTGATCAACTGCGCGACATTGCACAACTGCGAACCGAATCCCGAGTTGTACTGCAGCGCGTAGTTGGCGCCGCCCGCGGGTTGATAGCCATTCGGATGGCTGGATGCGTTGTAGAGATTGAAGTCGATCGGCCGCAACAGCGCGAGCGATCCGAGCGCTTCCACGCCGGCCTGTTCGAGCGCGGTCGCGTTGCCGTTCCATAGCGCGTTCATCCGCGTCACCGCGCCGGTCAGTCCGTGCGCGGCGTCGTCTTCCTGCCACGACCAATGAAAGGTATCCAGGCGGAAATCCGATCCGCTGTTCATGGTGATTGCATCGCTGCTGCCGAGCAGGCTGCTGGCAGTGATGCTGCCCATCGACACCGCCGGCAGCGGCACGTTCGCCGGCAGGCCGGCGCTGACGAGGTGGCGTGTTAGCCAGCCGATGCCGTTGCCGGCGCCGCCGCCGAAGCCGAATTCGAGGTTGGATTGCGCTTCGAAGTGACTGCGCACGACCGGATCGGGCTTGACCTGCCCGGCGGCGACGACGAACGCCGCGTGGCCGGCGTTGTAGAGGTTGCGCAATCCGCTCGCGCGCGGATGCAACGCCCAATCCGTGCCGTTGAGCGTGAGCGCGGCGCCGGCGCCGCTGGTCGGCACGCGCGTGTTGGTGCGATTGGCTTCGTAGTCCGCACGGAATACGCTGTTCTGGCCGGGCGGCAGGAAACTCAAGCCATCCATCGCGCCGCGCAGGAACACGATCACCAGCGTGTCGCCGGTCGCGGCAGCCAATTCGTTGGGCGCGGCGAAAAACGCCATCGCATTGCTGCCGGCGCCGAGCGCGCTGGCGGTGATGCAGCCGGTCTTGAGGAAATCGCGTCGGGTGAAGCGGGTCATGGCGGCGGTCTCCTCAGCGACGCAGGAATTCGGGTGAGCACAAAATCAACCCGATCGCAACGCGCAGGCGCGCGATCGTGTAGTGCTGCGACAAGGTGTTGGCGGGATTCAGGTGCCACACGCCGGTGTGTTGCGGCACGCCGCTGCTGACGGTGTCGGTGACGAGATCGAGCGCGGCGGCCGGCGCGGCCTCCTGGCGGAAGAAGTCGACCGCGGCGTTATACGTTTGCGCAGGCCGGAATCCAATCAGCCGGTCGCACCAGTAGCCAATGATGTTGGCGGCGCTGCGGTCGGCGGCGACCGGAAAAGCCGCGAGCGTGGGCGCCTGCACGTCGGCGATGAACGCATAGGCATTGTTGTAACTGTCGGTCTGGTGCATCTCGAGCAGGCGCGGCAGCAACTTCAGCGTCATGCCGAGCGAACCCGTGCTCGACCACGCGGTCTGGTTGTCGGGATAACCATTCGGCGCCGGCCAGTAGAACAGGCGATGCCCCGCCGCCTGCATGCGGCCGATGAATTCCTCGGTCGGCGTATACGTGGACGTGTTGTCGGGCTTGGGCGTGAAATCGGCGCCGAGCGCGCGCAGCGCACTGACGGCCGCCGTCGCCGGGCGTTTCATCTTGTTGCCCCAGCTTGTCTTGAACGGCGTCGATTGCAGGATCAAGGCGAGTACCTGCGAGATCTGGTCCGGCGCCTGCCATTGCGCGTGGAACAGGTCGGCGGCGCTTTGCACCAGCGTGTCGGGGGCATCGTCGCCGGCGAAACGCCGGCACAGCTTTCCGGCCACGAAGTGCGCCGTGCCCGGATGCTGGGCCAGCATGTCGAACAACTGGGTGCCGTCGTTCTGGCCGCCGCCCGCGGAAAAATTGCGATGCAGAACGCGCTTGACGCCGGAATCGTGCAGACCTTGCACGTACTCGAATGTGCCGGGATTCGCATCGTTGCGCGTTTCCCAGGTGCTTTGCGAAAGCGTCCAGCCGGTCAATACGCGCGCAGCTTCGTAGACATCGTCGTCGACGTATTGCAGGCGCTGGATCTTGCCCTGCCAGTCGACATAGGTCGGCATCGACGGATCGTCGTCGGCATCGTCGACGATGCCGCGGTAGTTTTCCGCGCCGAGCGTGTGCAGTTCCATCAGCTCGCGCGCGTAGTTCTCGTTCGGATGACCGGTGTAGCTCGTGTACAGGTCGAGCATGTACATCATCGACGCCGACTGGCATACCGCCTGCAGCATCGTGCGGAAATTGCCGAACACGTTCGGCCGGATTGCGTCGCGGTCGAACGCCGGGAACATCGGGCCGCCGTCGTAGTCCCAACCGAACACGCTGAAATGGTCGTGCCAGAAATCGGTCGCGACCTCGAACAGCTGGCGCTGGCTGTACGTCTGCCGGATCAGAGTTGCGCATTCGACTTCCGCAACCGGCAGCATGCGATTGAAGTAATTGGTTGTATCGGCGTGATGGTCGGCCCATAGTTGCGCGGGGGTCTTGGCCAGGGTCGCGAAGCCGGCGCTGGCGATGCGGTTGTCGCAGGCGAGATCCGCGATTGCGCCCGGATTGAGCTGCTGGGCCAGCCATGCGGCCCAGCGCGAATCGTCGTCCGTGCCGAGCGCATTGAACGCGACAAGATCGGCCTGGGTGAAGCCGAACGTACCGCGATTGAGCCAGCGCACCGCATTCGGTGGCGTGGTCAGCGCGTCGGGTCGCAGTGGCGTGGCCATGTCGAACGCACCAGTGCGACCTGCGCGGCGCCGCGACAGGCGCTGATCGATCGAGGTATCGGCAACACTGCCGAGAATGGCGCTGAACAGGCGCCGCCGTGAGGCGAGGGCCGCGGAGATTTGCGTAGTCATCGTTCTCCCCAGGAGAAACCGATACGATGTGCCGTCATGGATAGCGCATCGCCGCGCGCGACGCAATCGCCAAAGCCGCGATTCGTGACGGCAGGCGCGAATCGAGTAGCGT
>JAFEFD010000505.1 GCA_018240765.1 Pseudomonadota bacterium
CAGGGTAGCCTGCATGTTGTAATCCTAACAACGATCCGCTTTGTTGTCAACAGAACAACAACGAAAATGAACTGAAGTGACGCAGGACGAACTCAGGGCCTGAGTTATTTCTTCTCACGCACCGGCAACGGCACGCTGCACACATCGATGTAGCCCGCCGGCCTTTTGTACCACTCGTCGTGGCGATTGCGGCGCGACTCGACCAGTGCCGCGAAGGTGGGCGTGTCGGTGCGCAGGATTTCCAGGTGCAAGCGATCCTTTTCCGGGACATCCGAAGCAAGACGCACGGATTGGATCGGCACCGGATGCTCGTCCTTGGTGTAGAAACCCAGATCGCCGTGACCGCGCGGCAGGCTGGACAGAAATTCCATGCCCTGGACCACGCGCCCGGCCACGGTGATGTTGCGATCCAGCCAGCGCGCCGATGACGCGATGACCGCGTACAGTTCCGAACCATTGCCAGAGTCGGGCGCATTGTCGCGCCCTACCCCGATCGTTCCATAGCAATGCGTCATCCACGCTTGATGCGCCTGCAAGTCAACGGCAGCCGGGAAATCGCCGACGAACCCGGCCTGGGATGCCCAGCCGTCATGGTCCGGCAAGGGCGTGAAGGTGAAATCCCCGGCAAGCGGAACCGTGAATTCCGCCGGCACCTTGGCTTTCGCCTTGCCGAGCGAACGGCGTTTGGCCGCATCGTCCGCGTTCGGATCGCCCCATTGCGCGACGTAGTTGTCCTGCACGCGCAGGATGTCGAGGCTGTCGAAATATTTTTCGCGCACCATCGTCTTGATGTTGGCGACGGTCTGCGGTGCGAACTGCGGCGCGAGTTCGATCACCACGCGGCCGGAAGCGATCTGCAGATACAGCGTGTTCTGCGGATCCAACGCATGCCAATCCGATGGTTTCGATGCCGCGAGCACCTCGCCCATCGTCTGCGGTTTTGGCGCGTCCGCGCACCACGCGGAGCCGGCGACCAGGAATGCGGCGAGGACGATGATGAAATGTTTCATCGCTTGTCCTGCTGCAACAGCGCGGTCAATTTGTCGAGATCCGCGCGGTAGCCGTCCAGCGTCCTGGCCGTGATCGCCGCATACTCATCGGCCTGCTGCCAGTTGCGCGCTTCCAGCGCCTCGCGCACGCCGGGTACGGTCTTCACGCCGTAGCCGGTCAACAGGCCCGGCGCGTAGATCATGTGCTTGAACCATTCGCGTCCCGGCAAGCCGTCGGCGTCGGTCAGCGCCTGTTCCATGCGTCCCATCAGTTCGTTGATGCGCGCGGACTGTCTCGCCGGCATGCTGAATCCATCGCCGGCCCGCGCGGCGTAGGCGGCCTGGAATGCTTCCGCGCTGGCTTTCAGATTTTTTGCGGCCGCATCGAGCGGCGCAAAATTGATCTTGGGCACGTCGGACAATCGCTCCGGCGGCGCGACCGGACGCGTTGGATCGGACACCAGCTCGTAATCGTGCGCATCCAGCAACTTGTGTTGATTTTCCGCCTTCTCACGCTCCTCGTCGGCGACCTTGTGCAACTGGGCAACGTAATGGTCGAGCGTCGCGCTGAAATCGCCGAAGCGCATCGGCAACAGGTCGGCATCGGCCATGCGCATCACCATGCGGCCGGCGACCTGTGCCAACGCCACTTCGTACTTGAAGCCCGGATCGCCGAAGCGGTCGAAGTGGTCGAACGAGTCGTAACGCGAATGGTAAATGCCGTCGTCGTCGTCCTCGCCGCCAAAGCCGAGGTTCACGGAAGCGATGCCAAGGTGTTCGAGAAACGCGCTGTAATCAGATCCGGAACCGAGCGCGCCAATGGGAACATCGCCGCCCTCTGCGGCGATCTTCGCATCCTCCTTCATTTCCGGCTTGGCATGCGGTGCTGCGCCGGCGACACGCATCTGTGCGCGGCGACGCTCCAGCACGCTCACGCCCTTTTCCGGATCGGTCACGTCCGCCGCGGCCCGGTTCACCAGGTGCTGCAATGAGTGGCTACCTTCGGCTTGGAGAAATCCGCGCGCATTGGTATCCGAGTTCAGATACATCACCGCTTTTTTCTGCAATTCCTTGGCATGCGTTTCGGCCCATTCGGTGGAACCGAGCAAGCCAGGTTCTTCACCGTCCCAACTCGTATAGACGATCGTGCGCCTCGGCTTCCAGCCGGATTTGACCAGCGCGCCGATGGCCTTGGCCTCGCCAAGTTCGGCGATCATGCCGGACAGCGGATCCCATGCGCCGAACACCCAGCCGTCGTGGTGGTTGCCGCGCACGATCCAGCGGTCGGGTTCCTGCGCACCCTTGATCGTTGCGATCACGTCGTAGACAGGTTTGAGCGACCAGTCGGATTCGACGACCAGATGCACCTTCGCCGGGCCCGCGCCGATGTGGTAGGTCATCGGCAACGCGCCGCGCCAGGATTCCGGCGCGACGGGTCCGCCGAGTGCCTGCAGCAGCGGGGTCGCATCGGCATAGGAGATCGGCAATACCGGAATCTTCAGCAGCGTTTTCGCATCCTTGAGCGCGAGATGTTTCGCGCCCGGCGTCGAGCCATATCCCGGCGTGGTCGGATCGCCGGGATACAACTGCATCTTGGCAACGGAGCCGCGCTGCACGCCTTCCTGCGGGCGCCAGCCGCCTTTCGGATAGGGGTCGCCGGCGAAATAGCCGTCGTCGCGCGGATCGGAATAGATCAGGCAGCCGACGGCGCCGTGTTCGTACGCAAGCTCGGGCTTGAGGCCGCGCCAGCCGGCGCCGTAGCGCACGATCACGATCTTGCCTTTCACGTCCACGCCGTGGCGCGCGAGCTCCTTGTAATCGTCGGGCATGCCGTAGTTGACGTAAACGAGCTCTGCGGTCACGTCGCCATCGGCGCCGTAGACGTTGTACGGCGGCAAGGCACCGGACAATGCCGATGTCGCATCGCCTGCCACCGGCGGTTCGTGCAGCATCGCCTTGAATGTCGTTGGCGCGACCAATTCGACGGCAACGTGTTTGGGCGTCGGATACAGCACGTCGAAAGTTTCGATGCGCGCATCCCAGCCCCACTGCTTGAACAGCGACAGCATGAACTCGGCATTCGCCTTGTCGTGCGGCGAGCCCACCTGGTTCGGTTCGGCGGACAGGCGCTTGAGCCAGTCGCGCATTTCGTTCGCGCTCAGTTGCGCGTCGAAACGCTGTTCGAGTGCGCGTTGCGTGACCGAACCTTCCTCGGTGAAACCCAACAAGCCGGTCGACGGTGCGGGATTTTCCGCCGCCGCGCCAACGCAAACCGACAACGACAAGGCGGCCAGCAGCGGCCGGAGCGGAATCTGCTTCATCGGGTGTTTCCCCTTGATTGGATGCTGCGAGGATTGGGAACCAAGCCGACTGCGCCGTCAAGTGGCAGCAGTCAGTGTCAAGCGGCCGGCGCAAGCGTGCCGAGTACGACGAGGCGTTTCATCGTGGTGCCATTGCGGCGGATCGTCAGGGTCACGCGCTTGCCCATGTGCGCCTGCAACAGGTCCTGGAATTGCGCCTTGTCGCGCACCAGCAGCTTGTTGAAGGCGACAACGAAATCGCCTTCACGCAAATTCGCCTCGGATGCCGGCGTGCCGCCGACCACTTCACCGATTTCCACGCCGTCGCTGCCCAGGGTCTGGCGCTCAAGGTCGGTGAGGTCGCGGAAGTTCGCGCCAAACGGCAGATGCAGGCGCACGAAAAAATTTGCCGACGCCGGCGCGCCGAGCGCTTGCGGCGGATAGATCAGGGCTCTGTCGGCGCCGGCCTTGCGCGCCTGCTTCGCCACCTCATCGCGCAGCCATGCCACGTCGCTCGACGGATAACGACCGACTCCGATCTTCACCAGGCCCTGCGCACGCAGCAGGTTCTCGTCGCCATCCGGCGTCGCGCCATCGGCAATCTCGGGTTGTGCCAGCGGCGGCGCCGCGCGCAGGCGCGCGACCACATCGGGGCCGCGTCCCTGCACGATTTCGTAGGCCTGCGCCGGCGCTGGCGGTTGTACGCCAGACACGGGTGCTGGCGGCCGGGAAACCTGCGCGCAACCGCACAGCAGCAACGCGCTCCAGCATGCGGCGCGGTGTGCGCGCACGCCTACGCCCTCGGCACCGGCGCCGGTGTTGCGTGACGCTTGGGCACCAGGTTCGCGTCAAGCAGACGTTCGATGCGCGCGAACACTTCCGAACGCGAAAAGGGCTTCTTCATGAAATCGTCCGCGCCGATGCGCTGCGCATAGAACTGCTCGGTCGCCTGTTCGTTCCCACTGATCATCACGATCGGAATCTGATGCGTGACCGGATCCTTGCGCAAGGCGCGCAACGCGGCAAAACCGTTCATGCCGGGCAGTACGATATCCAGGAAGATCAGATCGGGCTTTTCCGCACGCGCGACTTCGATGCCCTTCTCCGCATCGCCGGCTTCCAGCGTCTGGTAGCCGCTCTGCTGCAGGAACTTGCGCAGCATCGCGACGATCGTCGGCGAGTCGTCCACGATCAGCACGACCGTGCCCTGGCGCGCGTTCAGGCGCGGTTTTTCGCGCCGCTCCTGATTGCTGCCGAAGATGCGCTTGAACAGCTCGAAATTGGCCACGGGCCGGTTCCTGTGCCGGAATTTGCGCAAGTGTCGCGGTTGGCGCGGGCGCTGGCAAGCCCTTTCCATACATCGATTCTCTTGAGCACGGAATTACTCCGGTGCGTTGTCCGTGGATATCAAGGACACCCCTCAAAATCGGTGCCGAAAATGATGTCGCCCTGCTGCACTTCGTAAGCGCCGATGTCGGCCAGCGAACCCGAAACCCGAAGATACGGTTGGCTCTTGCCGCGCTGATCATAGGCAGCGCCCAGGACATTGTTGCCGCTGTCTATCGCCACGCTATGGCTAAGCAGGCGATGCGTCTGCGTGGAACCACCGTTGTCGCGCAGGCGTTCCAGGTGCGGGCACGCGCCGATGAGCGTATCGCCCGGCAATTTGTTCGCAGGAATGCCGCTGGCAAATATCAGGTTGTTCGCCGGCGTAGTCAAATTGCCGCCATTCACCGTAACCGGATTGTTGCTTTCCACATTGATATCGTCGGCGGCACCATTCGCCGTGTTGTTGGAAATCAGCGTGCTCTGCAGCGTAAGCGCCATGCCATTCGCCGATGGAATCAGGGATATTCCTGCGCCACTGGCGGATGAACGGTTGAACGCGATGGTCGAACCGTAGAACTTGGCCGTTGCCACCCCTTCGAGCACGAGTCCGCCGTAAGCGTTGCCCGAGATCGTGCTGAGGGAAACCTGGAGTTCGGATCCCGCCGGTTGTATCGGCTCCATCCCGAGGCCCGGACCCGCGTTCCACGAGATGGTCGAACGCGAAATCAGCGCCGACGCACCGTTGACCTGGATACCCGAAGGGGTTTGAGTTCCGCTGTTGCCATGACTGTCGCTGAACGTACTGTACCGGGCCACCAGATTGCCGTTGACGTAAGCGTTTGCGCCAGCCGTGTCGGCGGCATTTCCGCTCAGCACCGAGTTCGTGGTGGACAGGTCGGTGTATGCAAATAAGCCGCCTCCGGTGCCTTGCAAGCCCCCCTTCGCATAATTGTTCGCCACTGTGCTGTTCGTCAGCGTGGCATTCGATGTCGCGAACAAACCGCCGCCTTCGGCGACCGAATTGGCCGATTTCGCCCCGCCTCTTCCAAGATAACTTGAACTGATCGTCGCGGTTCCGCGCGAATACGCATTCCCGCCTTTTGCGAATGCGGTTTTCGTGTATGCGTAGTTCTGATGGATATCGCTGCCCTGCTCGATCTTCAGGTTGCCAAGGGTACATATTCCGCCGCCGCTGCCATTCTTGCCGTTCGCGTTGGCGTAGCTGTAGGCAACGGTGGAACCGTACAACGCAGCATTGCCTCGAGTGAAAATGCCGCCGCCGTAGGCAGGATGAATGGTCGAACTGTTGCTGACGGTGCAGTGCCCGACATAGGTGTTGTGCAACACGACAGAGCCGGCGGAATAAAGACAACCGCCTTCCGTTACGTTGGGACCTGTATTGTGGCCCCCAATCAGACGCAGGTTATACGCATACAGGGTCGCACCCGCCACGGTGG